>NZ_JBFTRC010000113.1:0-32227 GCF_056399325.1 Allobosea sp. 01N443 | reverse complement strand
GCCTGGAAAAGGCCCAGGCCGCCTATGGTACCGTCGTCGTCAACGCCGCCTTCATCATCATGGCCCTGCCGCTTTCGTCCTTCCTGCCGAAGGTCGACCCGCGAAAGCTCCTGATCGGCATGTTCGCCGTCGGGATCGCGGTTGCGCTCGGGCTGGGCTTCGCGGGCGACCGCTGGCCGCTGGTCTTCTCCCTCATCGCCCTTGCCGGCTTCGGCATCGGTGGCCAGCAACTCGTGCTGAACTATCTGATCTCGAATACCTACCCGACGCAGCTGCGCGCAACGGCCACGGGCTGGGGCATCGGCGTCGGTCGCTCGGGAGCGATCATCGGCTCCGCGATCGGCGGCACATTGCTGACCGGCGTGGGTCCGTCCGGCTACTTCATGACGCTTGCCATTCCGCTGGTGATCGCGGCGCTGGCGACGCTGATGGTTCGGCCGGCAGTCGGCGCCGCCCTCGCCTCGCCCGCACCGGCCGCCGCCGCTCCGGCGATCCGGTGAGCCTCATGCGGCTGCATCAGGCATAGGCGAAGCCGGGAGAACAACCCGGGACGCGACCGCCGAAAGGCCGGTCGCGTCCCTCTTTTTTGTGCCCGATGCGAGGCGCAGGCGGGGCCGCCCCGCTAATCACGCCCTCGCGGGGCTCCATACCCTTCGGGTATCAAAATACACCCAATCGATCCTGTTCCCCGGGAATGGCGCGTTCTAGCCTTTGCTTCAATGAATATGGGAGCGAAACGTGTCTGAAGGTCCGCGGATTCAACAGGTCGAGACGATTCTGGTCGATCTGCCGACCATCCGCCCGCACCAGCTGGCGATGACGACGATGCATCGCCAGACATTGATGATCGTGCGGCTGCATCTGTCGGACGGCGTGGTCGGGATTGGCGAAGGCACCACGATCGGCGGGCTGGCCTATGGTCCCGAGAGCCCGGAGGGCATGCAGCTCGCGATCGATACCTATCTCGCGCCGATCCTGCTCGCCAGCGATCCAAGCCGCATCGCCCGGACGATGGCGACCATCGCCATGTCGGTCCAGGGCAATCATTTCGCCAAATGCGCCGTCGAGACGGCCCTGCTCGATGCGCTCGGCCAGCGCGTCGGCCTGCCGATTTCCGAACTGCTCGGCGGGCGCCAGCATGACCGGCTGCCCGTGGCCTGGACGCTGGCCAGCGGCGACACCGGCCGCGACATCGCGGAAGCCGAGGAGATGCTGGCGCGCCGCCGCCACAACATCTTCAAGCTCAAGATCGGCAAGGGCGATCCCGGCGCCAATGTCGCCCATGTCGCTGCGATCAAGCGCGCGCTCGGTGACCGCGCCTCGGTGCGCGTCGACATCAACCAGGCCTGGTCGGAAGCCACCGCGTCGGCGATGCTGCCGGCGCTCGCCGCCGCCGGTGTCGAGCTCATCGAACAACCCGTCGCCTTCCGCAATCTCGGCGCGCTCRCCCGGCTGGCCCGCGAGACGCCGGTCGCGATCATGGCGGACGAGGCGCTGAACGGCCCGGAAACCGCCTTCGCCATCGCTGCCCTCGCCGCCGCCGACGTGTTCGCGCTGAAGATCGAACAATCCGGCGGGCTCTTCGCCGCGGCCAAGGTGGCCGCGATCGCGGAAGCCGCCGGCATCGGACTCTATGGCGGCACGATGCTGGAAGGCGGCATCGGCACTGCGGCCTCGGCCCATCTCTTCTCGACCATCGGCAAGCTGGAATKGGGTACGGAGCTGTTCGGCCCGCTGCTGCTGACCGAGGAGATCCTTGAGACGCCGCTCGACTATGCCGATTTCGGCCTCACCGTGCCGACGGCGCCGGGACTCGGCGTGACGCTGTCCGAAGCTCAACTGAGCCGCTTCCGGCGCGACCGCACCGAGCGCTCGGTCCATGTGCTGCCACGCGCCAAGACGGGGTTCTAGAGATCATGCTGTTCCAGGTTGAAATGGATGTCCGGATCCCGCCCGACCTGCCGGTCGAGACGGCGACCGCGCTGAAGGCGAGCGAACGCAAGCGTGCGCAGGAGCTGCAGCGGGCCGGGCTCTGGCGCCATCTCTGGCGTCATGCCGGGCGCTATGCCAACACCAGCATCTTCGACGTCGAGAGCCCGCAGGCGCTGCACGACATTCTCTCGGAGCTGCCCCTCTTCCCCTACATGGACGTGAAGGTCACGGCACTCTGCCGCCACCCGTCGTCCGTGCATGACGACGACCGCTGACAAACAACGGCTGCGGCCTGAAATGGCCGCCAATCACCAGAACACGAGGAACCGCCATGCCCATCAACCTGATCTCCGACGAGGACAAGAAGGATCTCGCCGCCCGTGCGGCCGGGATGGACAATGACAAGGGCGACCCGCGCACCAAGGCCGTCACGGCCCAGCTGCTCTACCGGATCATGCAGGTGATCGACGAGTGCGACGTCTCGATGGACGAATTCTGGGCAGCGGTCGCCTTCATCGGCAGGGCCGCGAAGAATGACGAGCTCGGCCTGCTCGTCCCCGGCATCGTGCTCGAGCATTTCCTCGACCTGCGGCTCGACGAGGCCGAACGGCTTGCCGGTCTCAAGGGCGGCACGATGCGCACCATCGAAGGGCCGCTCTATGTGCCCGGCGCGCCGCTCTCCAAGGGCGAGGCCCGCATGGATGACGGCACCGATCCCGGCGAGATCTTCATCATCGAAGGCCAGGTCACGGACGAGGACGGCAAGCCGATTGCCGGCGCGATCGTCGACCTCTGGCACGCCAATTCCAAGGGCGGATATTCCTTCATCGATGGCGAGCAGGCGCCCTACAATCTGCGCCGTCGCATCGAGACGGATGAACAGGGCCACTATCGCGCCCGCACGATCGTGCCGAATGGCTATGGTTGCCCGCCGGAAAGCGCGACGCGCCAATTGATGACCGCACTCGGCCGACATGCTGAGCGCCCGGCCCATGTCCATTACTTCATTTCGGCGCCGGGCCACCGCCAGCTGACGACGCAGTTCAACTTCACCGGCGACAAATACCTCTACACGGACTTCGCCTTCGGCACCCGCGACGAGCTCGTCGTCACGCTGGACCGCGTCGTCGACGCGGACGCGATCCGCAATGCCGGTCTGAACCGCCCGTTCGCCCGCACGACCTTCGACATCGTGCTGACCAAGGAGCGCGAGGGCGTGCCGCAGACGCAGGTCAGCCGCACCCACGTCACCGCCGGCTGAGGCCCTCGCTCACCGGCCTGGCACCCGGCCAGGGTGCCCCGCCATAGACTGTCACGGACAGCGCCAAGCGGCGCGGCGGCCTTCGCCGCCCGCCCGACCGGCGACGGTGCCAAACCGTCCAGTCCCCGCCCTCGTGGCGGCATAATCCCGGAGATCGACCATGTCCCAGCCATCCACGCGCGGCCGCCGGTTCGAAGGGCGCAGCCTTGTCGTCACCGGCGCGGCCCAGGGCGTCGGCAAGCAGGTGGCGCTGGATGCGGCCGCCGAAGGGGCAAGACTGACGATCGTCGACCGCTCGGCCATCGTCCAGGAGGTCGCGCAGGAGATCACCTCGGCCTTCGGGCCAGGGCGCGTCATCGCGCTGGAGGAGGATCTCGAGACCTTCGCCGGGAATGAGCGGGTGATGGCGCGCGCGCAGGAGAGCTTCGGCGCCATCGACGTGCTGGTGACCAACGTCGGCGGCGCGATCTGGATGCGGCCCTTCCAGGAATTCGACGAACGCCAGATCGCCGCGGAGATCAGCCGTTCGCTGTTTCCGACGCTGTGGGGCTGCCGCACCGTGCTGCCCTATATGCTGGAGCAGGGACGCGGCGCGATCGTCAATGTCTCCTCGATCGCGACCAAGGGCATCAACCGCATTCCCTATTCCGCGGCCAAGGGCGGCGTGAACGCGCTGACCGCCTMGCTCGCCTTCGAGCTTGCGGGCACGAATATCCGCGTCAACGCCGTGGCGTCGGGTGGCGTGGATGCGCCGCCCCGCCGGATTCCACGGGGAACCGACGTGCAGACCGAGGCCGACAAGCAGTGGATGCAGCAGGTCGTCGACCAGACGCTCAGCGCCTCGCATCTCGGCCGCTACGGACAGCTCGGCGAGATCGCAGCCGCCATCCTGTTCCTGGCCTCGGACGATGCGTCCTATATCAACGGAACCGTGCTGCCGGCCGGCGGCGGAGACCAGGGATGACAGATGCCATGACCACTCGTCCCGTCGTGGTGGCGGTCGCCATCACCGGCTCCGTGCCGCGCAAGAAGGACAATCCGAACCTGCCCGTGCTGCCGGCCGAGCAGGTCGCCTCGACCCGCGCCGCCTTCGAGGCGGGCGCCAGTCTCGTCCATATCCATGTCCGCCATGACGACGAGACGCCTTCGTCCGATCCGGAGCGTTTCGCTGAGGTGCAGGACGGCATTCGCCGGGCCTGCCCGGGCATGATCGTCCAGTTCTCGACCGGAGGCCGCGGGCGCGACCCGGCGGCGCGCGGCCTGAGCCTGGTGCATCGTCCGGACATGGCCTCGCTCTCGACCGGCTCGGTGAATTTTCCGACGATCGTCTACGAGAACCCGACGAGCCTGGTGAACGATCTCGCGGCGCGGATGCTGGAGCATCGGATCGCACCCGAGATCGAGATCTTCGACCTCTCGCATATCCACGCCGCGCGCCGCCTCGTTGACGAGGGGCTGATCGGACCGCGCCCGCATATCCAGTTCGTGATGGGCGTCCGGAATGCGATGCCGGCCGACGAGGTGCTGCTCGACATCCTGCTCGCCGAGACCAGGCGGGTCATCCCGGGCGCCACCTGGACGGCCGCCGGCATCGGGCGCGACCAAATGCGGGTGATGGACTGGGCGCTCGCCCGCGGCGCTGACGCGGTCCGCACCGGGCTGGAGGACAATATCCGCATCAGCAAGGACCGGCTGGCGAGCGGCAATGCCGAGCTGATCAGCCTCGCCGTCGAGCTGATCCGCCGCCACGGCCGCCGACCGGCCACGCCCGCCGAGGCGCGCGCCGCGCTGAACCTCGCGCCGGTCTGAAGCGGCGGGGCGAGTGGCGCGGCGACAAACGCCTGGTGTCCATCACAGAACCGATGACATCCCGCCATCGACATAGATGATCTGGCCGTTGACGTAGTCCGATGCCGATGAGGCCAGAAACACGGCGGCCCCGACAAGCTCCTCCGGCCTGCCCCAGCGCCTGGCCGGCGTGCGGCCCTTGACCCAGGCGTCGAAGCTCGGGTTCTCGATCAGGGCCTGGTTCATGTCGGTGATCATGTAGCCCGGGCCGATCGCATTGGCCTGGATGCCATGCTCGGCCCATTCCGCCGCCATGGCCCGCGTCAGCATCTTGATGCCGCCCTTGGCAACCGTATAGGGCGCGACCGTCGCGCGGGCGAGTTCGCTCGTCAGCGATCCGATATTGACGACCTTGCCATGGCCGCGCGCGATCATGCGCTTGGCCGCCTCGCGCCCGATCATGAAGGCCGAGGTCAGGTTGGTGTCGATGACGCGCTGCCAGTCCGCCGTGGCGAGCTCGACCATCGGCTTGCGGAACTGAATGCCGGCATTGTTGACGAGGATATCGACCGCAATACCTGCGGCATCGAAGCCCTCGAAGGCCCGCAGAATCTCGGGCTCGTTGGTCACGTCGAATGGCGCCGCATCCGTCTGGTGGCCCGCCGCCCGGAACTCCGCGACGGCCTGTGCGACGCGCTCAGGGTCCGTGCCGTTGATCAGGATGCGAGCACCTGCAACAGCCAGTCCTTCCGCCATGGCGCGGCCGAGCCCACGCGAGGAGCCTGTCACCAGCGCGGTCTTGCCGGTGAGATCGAAAAGAGGGTTGGTCATGGGCATCGTCCTTACAGGCTGGAGCGACGAACGATGAGGTCCGAGCGTTCGAAGACGGCGGGCAGGAGTTYGACGCCGAGCCCCGGCCCTTCCATCGGCAGGACATAACCGTCCTTGATCACCGGCATGGTGTCGACGAGTTCCTTGTACCAGCCGGTGTAGAAGGCCCGCACCGATTCCTGGATCAGCGTGTTGGGCTGGCTGAAGGAGGCATGGATCGCGGCGATAAAGCCGACCGGGCCGATGCAGTCATGCGGGGCGAAGGGGCGGTGATAGGTCTCCGCCATGGCGGCGATCTTGCGCCCTTCGGTCAGCCCCCCGGTCCAGCACAGGTCGGCCATGACAATGTGCATGGCGTCGTGGTCGAGCATGTCCTTATAGGGGAAACGCGAGCCCAGCGTCTCGCTGGCGCAGACCGAAACCGTGGTCGAACGGGCGAATTCGGCCAGCGCCTGTGGCGAGTTCATCCGGATCGGATCCTCGTACCAGGTCGGGCTGTAGGGTTCGAGCGCACGGGCGATCTTGATCGCGGTCGGCAGATTCCAGAGCGAATGGAACTCGACCATGATCTCGATCTTGTCGCCTACCGCCTTGCGGATCTTCTCGAACGGCTCGATCGCCTTCCGCATCTGGTCGGGGCTGATGAAAAGCCCCTGATTTTCGATCGCGGCCGGGTCGAAGGGCCAGATCTTCATGGCCGTGATGCCGCTTTCGAGCAGGCTCTCGGCGACGGCATCGGCACGGTTCATGAAGCCGTCGAGGTCCTCATAGGGACCTGATGCATCCCCCAGATTCCAGGTCGAGACCGGCTTGATGTTCTGCGAGCGGACATATTTGTACCCCGCACAGGTATTGTAGATGCGCTGCTTGTCACGGCAGAGGCCGCCGAGCATCTGGTGCACCGGCTGGCCGCAAACCTTTCCGAAGACATCCCACAAGGCGATATCGACCGCCGAGGTCGCACGCGACTCGACGCCGGTCGAGGCCTGCGCCATCGGCAGGTTCGTCATCTCTCTGTGCAATGCCTCGATGTGCAGCGGGTTCTTTCCGAGCAGCCGCATGGCGAGCGTGTCGTGCAGATGCGCCTCGACCGCCCCTGCCCCATAGAAGGTCTCGCCGAGACCGATGATGCCCGCATCGGTATGCACGCGAACCCACAGGACATTGGCGAATTCTTCGGTCCGCAACGTCTCGATGGCGGTGATCTTCACGGCCTGCCTCCCTGGCGGCTGGCGTTCTTCACCGGGTTTCTTGCCGGGGAACGCCTTGGTTGAGTGCGAAACAGGCGAGCCCGATGACAGCCTCGCCCCCTCGAAACGAGGCGACCATAGGAGTGCTTGTAAAATATCACAACATGTTTATGGTCGACGCCAAGATGGATCCGTTCAACGAGTTCCACGACTGAGGAGACGGGACATGGCCAAGCGCCCAAGCCGCCCGCGGCTGGTCGCAGAGGGTGAGACGAGCGTGCCGCCACGGCGCAATCGCATCAATCTCTTCGAACTCGCCTATCACCGGATCGAGGAACTGCTCGTCAAATGCGAGCTCGCGCCCGGCCGTTTTCTCGCCATGCAGGACCTGCAGGACCTGACCGGCTTCGGCCGCACCCCGGTGCATCATGCCGTCAACCGTCTCGCCGCCGACACGCTGATCATCATCCGCCCGCGTCATGGCCTGCAAATCGCGCCGATCGACCTCGCCCGGGAACGCGTGCTGCTGCATCTGCGCCGCGACATCGAACGCTTCGTCATTCGCCTCGCGGCAGAACGCGCCGGCCCCTCGCATCGCAACCAGATGCTGCACATGGAACGCCTGCTGCGCGAGAAGCGCGACGGGCTGACGCTTGCCGAGTTCAATGCGCTCGATCGCAGGATCGACCAGATGGTGCTGGCCGCCGCGGGCGAGCCGTTTCTCGAACACACGCTGCGCCCGCTGCACACCATCTTCCGGCGCATCGGCTTCATTTACCACAGCTACATGGCCGAGAAGACCACGCTCGACGGCACGATCGACCACCATCTCGCCGTGCTGAACGCGATCGCGACCCGCCATGCCGAACGCGCAGTCGCGGCCTCCGACGCGCTGATCGAATTCGTCGACAGTATGTTCGACGAGATGGAGGCCCGCATCGACCCTTCTTTACTCGATTGCAGCGTCGAGCCCCTGCTCGGCGCCTGAAACGCAACAGGYCAGTGGACCCCATGCGCATCATCTTCCATGGCGAGAACGCCGCCTCCTTCAGCTCCGGCTTTGCCGAACTCGTCGGCCCCGGGGCCGAAATTCGCATTCTGCCGGACGGGCTCGGCGTCGGCGCCGACCAGCAGGCCTATGCGCAGGCGGATGTCATCATCGGCGTGAAGTTCGATGCCAGCCTGCCGGTCCCGTCCGGGCTCAAGCTCTTCCATGTGCCAGGTGCCGGCTATGACGCGGTCGACCTTGCTTTGCTTCCGCCTGTGGCCAATGTCTGTAACTGCTTCGGCCATGAACAGGCGATAGCGGAATATGTCATGAGCGCGCTGCTGGCCCGGCATATCCCCCTGGCGGATGCCGACGCGAAGCTGCGCCGCGGCGACTGGGCCTATTGGGCCGGCTCACCTGCGCGCGTCCATGGCGAGATCGTCGGCAAGACCATCGGCCTGCTCGGCTTCGGCCATATCGGCAAGGCGATCGCGCGGCGCGCCAAGGCCTTCGAGATGAAGGTCCATGTCGCCAATCGCAGCGCTGTCCCGGTCTCCGATCTCGTCGACCGCGCCTTCACGCTCGATCGGCTGGAGGAATTCTGGGGCTCGGCTGACGCCATCGTAGTCTCCGTGCCGCTGACGCCGGAAACGAATGGCCTCGTCGGCGCCGCAGCCTTCGCGGCGATGCGCCGCGACGCGCTGATCTTCAATGTCGGGCGCGGCCCGACGATCGACGAGACGGCGCTGTTCGAGGCCCTGAAGGGCAAGCGCATCGGCGGGGCGGTGATCGACACCTGGTATCGCTACCCGGGCCCGGCCTCCGCCAATCCRCTGCCCTCCGAGCTGCCTTTTCACGAGCTGCCGAACATCGTGATGACCCCGCATATGTCGGGTTGGACGAGCGGGACGATCCGGCGCCGCCAGCAGACCATCGCCGACAACATCAAGCGCAGCTTCGCCGGGGAACCCCTCATCAATCTCGTACGGGAGGCGCGCCAGACTGCCTGAACGACCACGCCTGCTCTCCTCTCAACGAACCGGACGCCACGAAGCCGGTCGCCAATGAAGCAGATCGCAACAAGGAAACGCACCATGAGCCTGTTCAAGAATCTCAGAATGATCGGGATGCTGTTCGCGCTGGGCGCCGGCGCGCTCCCGGCCGCTCATGCCTCGGCCCAGTCGGTCACGGAAATCGTCAAGCGCGGCAAGGTCCGCGTCGGCGTGCTGATCGGCGCGCCGCCCTATGGCTCCGTCGACTCGCAAGGCAATGCGATCGGCTATGATGCCGACGTCACCGCCCTGATCGGCAAGTATCTCGGATTGCCGGTCGAGATCGTCCAGCTGACGCCGCCGGCCCGCATTCCCGCCCTCGAGGCCGGCAAGGTCGACTTCCTCGTCGCGACGCTGGCGCCGACACCGGAACGCGCGAAGGCGGTGATGTTCACCATCCCCTACAGCGCCTTCCAGACCGGCATCTACGCCAAGAAGGGCACGCCCATCAAAGACTGGGCCGATCTCAAGGGCCGCAAGGTCGGCGTCAATCGCGGATCCAGCGTCGAGCGGGAATTCACCAATCGCGAGAAAGAGCTCAACCTCACGATCCTGCGCTTCGAGGATGACGCGACCACGATGCAGGCGCTGTTCTCCGGCCAGGTCGAAGCCATCGCCGGGCCAGACGCCCAGGCGAACGCCGCGATCAAGGCGCGCGGCGAAACCGAGACCGAGCTCAAGTTCGTCTTCGGCATGCAGCCGAACTCGATGACCGTTCGCAAGGACGCCTATGAGCTGAAGCAGTGGCTCAACAACATGATCTACTACATCAAGCAGAACGGCGAACTGAACGCGATCTCCGAGAAGTGGGTCGGCGGTCCGCTGCCGCCGCTGCCAACCTTCTGATCCGTTTCGCATCGTCCCCGCTGCGCAGATCCTGCGCGGCGGGGCCTCGCGCCAGACTGACGAGGGATCATGTCGCTCCAGTTCGAATCCGTACTCGCCGAAACCGACATCATCCTTGACGGGATCATGCTGACGATCGGCCTGTCTGCCAGCGCGATCGTGCTGGGCCTGATCTTCGCGGTGCTGCTTGTCGCGCTGCGCACGCTGGCAGGCCGCTGGGCCGGCATTGCCGTCGATTGCTATGTCGAACTGATGCGCAACACACCGTTCCTGGTGCAGCTCTTCATGATCTTCTTCGGCCTGCCGCTGGTCGGCATCCGCATGTCGGGCACCCAGGCCGCCCTGTTGGCCATGACGCTCAACCTTGCCGCCTATGCGACGGAGATCATCCGCGCCGGCGTCGACTCCATTCACAAATCGCAGCTCGAGGCCGGCCTGTCGCTCGCGCTCAGCAAACGCCAGGTCTTCCAGTATGTCGTGCTGCAACCGGCCTTCGCCCGGGTCTGGCCCGCGCTGTCGAGCCAGTTCGTCCTGATGATGCTGGCATCGAGCATCTGCTCCTTCATCTCGGTGCAGGAGCTCTCGGGCGCCGCGGCCATCATCGAACAGCGGACCTTCCGCAGTTTCGAGACCTATATCATCGTCACCGTGATCTACCTCCTCCTGGCGCTGAGCTTGAAGGTCTTCCTGCTCTGGCTCGGCCAGCGGCTCTTCGCGCCGGTCTCCGGGCTCGCCCGCGTCGATGTCAAGGCGGAGGCAGCCTGATGACCACATTCGGGCTTCCCGAAGCGCTTTTCATCCTGCGCGCYGCCGGCTGGACGCTGGTTCTGACCAGCGTCGCCTTCATCCTCGGCGGGCTGATCGGCGGTGTCTTCGCGATCATGCGGCTCTCCCAAGTCGCCGCGCTGCGCCGCTTCGCGGCCGGCTACATCCTGGTCATCCAGTCGATTCCGGTGCTGATGGTTCTGTTCATGAGCTATTACGGGCTTTCGGCGATGGGCGTGGAACTGCCGCCCTTCCTCGCAGCGTCCGCCTCGCTCTCGATCTATGTCTCGGCCTATCTGGCCGAGATCTGGCGCGGCTCGATCCAGTCCGTCCCCTTCCAGCAATGGGAGGCATCGGCCTCGCTCGCGCTGACGCGCGGGCAGCAATACCGCTACATCATCCTGCCGCAGGCGATCCGCATCTCGCTGCCGCCCACCGTCGGCTTTCTCGTCCAGCTCGTGAAGAACACCTCGATCGTCTCGGTCGTCGGCTTCGTCGAACTCKCSCGYGCCGGCCAGCTCRTCAACAACGCGACCTTCCAGCCTTTCCAGATCTTCACGCTGGTCGCGCTGATCTATTTCGCGATCTGCTTCCCCTTGTCCCGGCTCAGCCGCCATCTCGAACAGGTGATGAATGCCAGCCGTCCTCATTGACGACGTCCACAAGCGCTTCGGCAACCTCGAGGTTCTCAAGGGCGTCTCCCTCACCGTCGAACCCGGGCAGGTCGTCGCCCTGATCGGCCGCTCCGGCTCGGGCAAGAGCACGCTGCTGCGCTGCATCAACGGGCTGGAGGCGATCCAGTCCGGCCGCATCGAGGTTGCCGGACATGTCGTCGACCAGGATCCGAAACACTTGCGCGAATTGCGCAAGGATGTCGGCATCGTCTTCCAGAGCTACAACCTGTTCCCGCACCTGACCGTCTCCCAGAACATCACGCTCTCGCCGCGGATCACGCAGAACGTGCCCCAGGCGCAGGCCGAGACGCTGGCCCGCGAGGTGCTGGCGCAGGTCGGCCTGTCCGAGAAATTCGACAGCTATCCCGACAATCTCTCCGGGGGGCAGCAACAGCGCGTCGCCATCGCCCGCTCACTTGCGATGCGGCCGAAGGTGATGCTGTTCGACGAGGTGACATCCGCGCTCGATCCGGAACTGACCGGCGAGGTTCTGCTGGTGATGGAAAAACTCGCCAAGGGCGGCATGACCATGCTGCTCGTCACTCATGAGATGAACTTCGCGCGCAATGTCGCCAGCACGACCATCTTCATGCATCAGGGCAAGATCTGGGAGAGCGGGCCGTCACGGGAGCTCTTCGCCAACCCGCAGACGCCGGAGCTGCGCAATTTCGTCAGCGCAGGCGCGCATTGATCGGCCGGTCCCAGCGCCCGTCCCCATCTCTCGCGGAAGGGGCCAGGGCCGGACGATCCCTGCCGGAGGAAAAGCTCTGCTTGCGGCGGATATCCGCAGGGTCTGACGCCTCCCATCAAGCGGACCCACCAGACGCGCCACAGTCTTTCCAGTCCTCGTCCGGCGGCGGGCCCCAGTCCTTCAGGACGCAGCTATAGACGGCGCTCGCCTCAAAAGGATAGCGCGCCTCCATCTCCGGCGTCAGCGTCAGGCCGAGGCCGGGCGCAGTCGGGAGCAGGAGCCGACCGTTTTCGATCCGGCCCTGATCGCCGATCATCTCCCGGCCGAGCGGGAAATCGAGCATGGGGAATTCCACCAGCTTGCCACCACCGGCAAAGGCGGCGTGGTAATTCGCCATGATCGCGGCCGCTCCGCCCCAGGCGTGCACGACGACCTCCGTCGCGAGTTCATCTGCCGCGGCAAAGATCTCCATCACCGCGCTGATACCGCCGATCACCGAGGCGTCGGGCTGGACGAAGGCATAGGAGCCGGCACGCATGCGCTCGATCATTTCCTTCGGCGTCGTGATGATCTCGCCGCCGCAGACGGGAACGTCGATGCGCCGGCGCAGCTCGCGAAAGGCCTCGGGGCTGTCGGGGCCGACGGCCTCTTCGAGGAAGAGCATGCGCTCAGCCGTCCTGCCATGCACGGCCTCGACGAAGGCGACGACATCGTCGACGGGCTGCGGCGGATCGGCCAGATTCTGGCACATGTCGACGCCGACCCTTATGCCGCGCCTGGCCGCTTCCTCCAGCACCCAGACGGTCCGCCAGATGTCGGCCTTGAGCGAGCGGATCTTGTAGATCGCGATGCCCTTCGCGCCGAGCAAGTCGAGTTCGCGGATGAACTGGTGCCTCGCGTCGCAGCAGCCGCCGCTGCCATAGATCGGGATGGCATCGCATTGGGCGCCGCCGAGCAGTTCATGGACGGGCAGACCGAGGCTCTTGCCCCTGGCGTCCTGCAAGGCGCTCTCGAACGCGCTGATGACATGGCGCGCCGCGCCCTGGAGCGACCAGTAATCGCAGAGCGAGCGCAGGTCCCTGACCCGGCGCGGAATGTCGAAGCCATCCTTGCCCAGCATCAGCGGCGCGCAGAGATCGACGATCGATTTGAACACCAGCGGTGCGAACACGGCGATATAGCCTTCGCCGAGGCCAGTCACGCCATTGTCCAGCGTCACCTCGACCATGCCGATCGTCCGCTTCGGTCCGTTCGGGAAACAGGCCCTGATCTCGCGCTCATCGGCATCGGCATAGGGCGAACTCAGCAGGACGCAGCGAACCCCGGTAATCCTAGGCATGGCACTCCCTCGCTTCGCTACCGGTCAGGGCATGGTTAGGTTCAGCGCGCGTCCATGATCTCGGGCAGCATGCGCCGGGCGATCGGCCTCAGCCGCTCCGCCTCGGCCGCGTCGATCCAGCGATAGGGCCGGCGCAGGCGCGGCCCGACCGGCGCCCAGTTGCCGATGGCGGCGAGCAGCTTGTCGAGCGCGGCGTTGGAATAGCCGTGGTCGCGCCGGAACGGCAGAATATGCGCATCCATGAAAGCGCAGATGCGCTGCTCGATCTCGCGGGCGGCGCCGATATCGCTCAGCATCATCTCGGTCCAGGCTTGCGCGCCGCGCGGGCTGAGGCAGGCGACATTGGAGAAGGCGCCGGCTGCGACCCCGGCCTCGACACCGGTCGCAAGATGGTGGCCGGGCAGGTAAAGCGCCCAGTCGTCCAGATGCGCCTGCGCTTCGGCGTACCAGTCCGCATCGCCATCGGCGAGCTTGATGCCGACGACCTGCGGCACCTGCTTCAGCACGGCCCCAAGCGTGGCCGGCGACAGGACACGCTTCGCGTGCGGCGGGTTGTAGAGCACGAGCGGGATGTCTCCCGCCGCCTCGGCGGCCATCTGCAGGAAGTCCACGGCCTCGGGATCGCTGACCGGCCACCAATCAGGCAGGATCACCTGGATTCCGTCCGGCGCATGCGCGACGGCGCGTCTCAGCCGGTCAAGTGCGACACTCGGATCGGGCTGGCAGGCGCCAATCACGAAGGGCATGTTCGCGCGGCTGCAGCGCTCGGCCAGGATACGCTGGATCGCGTCGAATTCGGCCTCGGTCTGGTTGTGGCACTCGCCGGCCGTGCCATTCGAATAGATGCCGTCGACCCTGGCGGCGATCAGCACGTCGATCTCGTTGGCGAGCCGCGACAGATCGATCCCTCCATCCGACTCGATCGGCAGCAGCAAGGTTGCCCAATTGCCGCGCAGCGCGCCCCACCTGCCCGCCCGGTCGAGCTTTCCCGACATCGTCGTTTCCCCTCCTGCCGACTTGTTGACTTCACGGATATCCTACAAGTAGATATCGTTCAACAATCGGGCGGAAGCCGCCGGCGCTCTCGGGCGCGGCCGGTGCCACAGGATGAGGTCGAAGACCGTGACCCGGACGATCAGGCCCCTGGTGAAGCCGCAATCGCTGCACGTCTCCGTGCTGGAAAGCGTCAAGGCCTATATCGACGAGAGCGGCCTGCCTCCGGGCAGCCAGCTTCCGCCGGAGAACGACCTCGCCCAGCAGCTCGGCGTCAGCCGCAACTCAGTGCGCGAGGCGGTCAAGGCGCTGGAATCGGTCGGCATCGTCGAGACCAGGCGCGGCATCGGCATCTTCGTCAGCGACTTTTCCTTCGCTCCGCTGCTCGACAACCTCGCCTTCGGCCTGCGCGGCAGGCTCGATGATTTCGAGGAGCTCCTGACCATTCGCCGCGCGCTGGAAGGCGCGCTGATCGGCAGGACGGTGCAGGTGATCGGCGCCGACGACATCGCCGAGTTGCGCGCCCTCACCGCAAAGATGAAGGCCAGGGTCGATGTAGGAGAGAGCTTCCTCGAGGAGGACCGGCGCTTCCACCGCACCTTGTTCCGCTGCCAGAACAACCAGCTGCTGCTGAAGCTGCTCGACATTTTCTGGCAGGCCTTCGTCAAGGCCTCGGATTTCATCAATCTCGAAAATCGCGATCCGGTCGCAACCTGGCGCGATCACCACGAGATCGTCGAGGCCGTCGCGACACGCGACGCCGAGACGGCGCGCGAGCGCCTCGACCACCACTATCACGGCATCTCAAAAATAATCGCAGCCAACAAGGCGGCGAGCTGATGGGAGGTTACGATGACCATGAGGACGTATCGTAGGGCGCTGATCGGCGCCGCGTTGCTGGCCGGCACGATGATGACGCCGGCCATCGCCCAGATGAAGACGATCACCGGCGGCTTCGATGTCGGCCCCGGCGGCCTGCAGGGCAATTTCAACCCGATGACGGCGCCGGCCGGCTACACTTGGCTGAGCACCTATTTCGAGCCGCTGGTGACCTATGATGCCGGCTTGACCAAGCTCGTGCCGGCCCTGGCGACGAGCTGGGAGATCAGCGACGACAAGCTGAGCTACACGTTCAAGCTGGCGCAGGAGACCTGGCATGACGGCCAGGCCTTCACGGCCGACGACGTCAAGTTCACCATCGCGCTCAACAAGAACCCGAAGACCGCGAGCCTGCTGTCGGCGCGCCTGGCGGCCATCRACAGCGTTGAGGTCAAGGACCCGCGCACGGTCGTCGTCAGGCTCTCCAGGCCCGACAACGCGCTGATCGTCAGCCTGACCAAGATGATGATCCTGCCGGCGCATGCGCTTTCGGCGATCGCACCGGAGGACATGGCGAAGAACGTGCTCTGGTCGACGAAGCCGATCGGCACCGGCCCGTTCAAATTCGTGCGCTACGAGACCGATCGCTTCGTCGAACTCGCCGCCCATGAGAGCTATCGCGGCGGCAAGCCCAAGGTCGACCGGCTGATCAACCGCTATTTCGCCAATGCGGCCGCGGCGATCTCGGCGCTGCGGGCCGGCGAAATCCAGTTCACCTATATCGAGTCCGACGACGTCCCGACCTTCAAGGGCAACAAGGATTTCACGGTCATCGAAGGCGCCTCCTATGTCGCCAACTATATCGGCTTCAACAACCAGGTGCCGCTCTGGAACGACATCCGCGTCCGCCAGGCGGTGATGCATGCGATCGACCGCAACGCGATCATCGACAGCCTCTACAAGGGTGCCGCCAAGAAGGCCGATTGCGGCTATGTCGAAGGCAGCCTGATCCCGAAGGGGCTCGACGCCTATGCCTACGACCCGGCCAAGGCGACGCAGTTGCTCAAGGAAGCCGGCTGGGACAAGATCAACGGCACGAAGCCGATCACCTGGCTGACCTATTACAACAACCCGCTGACCGCCAATGTCATGGCCRCCGTCCAGTCCATGCTCGCCCAGGTCGGCATAAATGTCGTGCCGCGCGCCCTGGACCCCGCGGGCTATAACGCCATCGCCATGTCGCGAACGTCGAACCCGGCCGATTTCCCGCTGGTCTATGCCGGCCTGCAGAACGGCCCCGACCCCGGAACGCTCAATCTCGGGCTGAACGAGAGCCAGATCCCGCCCGTCGGCCAGAACTTCCTGCAGATCAAGATCCCCGAGCTCAATTCCGCGCTGAACGCAGCCGTCGCCGAGACCGATCAGGCCAAGGCGACGACGAAATACCAGGACGTCTGCGCCGTCATGAACAAGACCCTGCCCTGGGGCACGATGTGGGTCGCCAATCGCTATGGCGTCGCCTCGGTCAAGCTCAAGGATTTCGTCTGGACGCCGGCGCCGGGCGGCGGGCCGTTCGCGGCCACGCCGGAAAAATGGTCGATCGCGCCCTGAGCCGGCGGGAGGGCCGAAAAGGCCCTCCCTCGTCCCTTCGACGACGGACTGACCCATGCTTGGCTTCTATCTGAAACGGCTCGCCGCCGGCCTGATGATGCTGATCGCGCTCAGCATCCTGGTCTTCGTGCTGCTGCGCCTGGCCCCCGGCGACCCGGTCGACGCCTATGTCAATCCGCTGGCGCCGCTGAGCCAGACCGAGATGGACGCGCTGCGCCAGCGGCTCGGCCTCGACCGGTCCTGGCCGGTGCAATATTTCGCCTGGCTCAGCGCGGCGCTCGGAGGGGATCTCGGCTACTCCATCGACAGGGCCGGCGTGCGCGTGCTGCCGCTGCTGGTCGAACGCACCGGGCCCACCTTGCTGCTGATGCTGAGCGGCCTCGCCATGGCGATCGTGTTCGGCATCACGGCTGGCGTCATTGGATCGAGGTGTTGAACCAGGATTATCTGCGCACGGCGCGTGCCAAGGGCGTCGGCGAATTTGCGGTCATCGTCAGGCATGCCCTGCGCAACGCCATCCTGCCCGTCATCACCCTGATCGGCTCGACCATCGGCATCGCCATCGGCGGCGCGATCTTCATCGAAAGCGTTTTTGACTGGCCGGGCATGGGGCTCCTGATGGTCAAGGCCGTCGAGACCCGCGACTACCCCGTGATCATGGGCGCGACGCTGCTGATCGGTGCCGGCGTCATCCTGGTCAACCTTCTGACCGACCTTGCCTATGCGGTGGTCGATCCGCGCATCCAGGTGAGATAATGAACGCGGATGCGCCGATCGCCGCGAGCGCGGTCCCTCTGCGAGGCAGCAGCCGGAGCCCGCTCCAGCGCGCGCTCGGGCGCTTTCTTCGCAATCGCGCGGCGATCGCGGGAGTGCTCATCCTGGCGCCCGTCCTGCTCGCCGTGCTGACCTACCCGCTCTGGTGGCGCCATGCGCCCAACAGCATCGATCTGCGGGCGCTGAACTCCGGGCCGACGGCTTCCCATTGGCTCGGCACCGACGGCGTCGGCCGCGATACGCTGGCCCGCCTGCTGCAGGGTGGGCGGATCTCGCTGCTGATCGCCTCGGTCTCGGTCGCGATCTCGCTTTGCGTCGGCTTCGTCGTCGGCGCGGTTGCGGCGTTCGGCGGGCGGGCCCTCGACGGCGTGATCATGCGCCTTGTCGATCTCGCGATGACTCTGCCGCCGGTCATCCTGCTTCTGGTGCTCGCCTCGATCACCGGCACGGGCATCCTGCCGACGATCTTCGTGATCTCCCTGCTCTCCTGGCCGGTGCTCTCGCGCATGGTGCGGGCGCGCCTGCTCGAGCTGCGCGAACGCGATTTCGTCGTCGCCTCGCGCGGCTTCGGGGCCGGTCTCGGGCACCTGCTCTGGCGCCATGCCCTGCCGAACTCGCTCGATATCCTCGTGGTCTACGCCACCGTGCAGGTCGCCAATGCGATCCTGCTCGAAGCCGGCCTCTCCTTTCTCGGCATGGGCATCGTCCCGCCCGAAGCGAGCTGGGGCAACATGCTGAGGGCCGCGCGCTCGACCGTCGTGCTGGAACTGCACCCCTGGCAATGGATGCCGGCAGGCGCCGCGCTGGTCGCCACCGTACTCGCCATCAATTTCATCGGAGACGGGCTTCGCGACGCCTTCGATCCCCGCGCCGACATCACCTGATCAACGCAGAGAAAGTTTCGGTCCATGGCACGTTTCCACGGTGTGGTTCCCCCGGTCGTCACCCCGCTGACGCGAGATTTCCGGGTCGATTACCCCTCCTTCACCCGGGTGATCGAGCATCTACTCGAGGGTGGCGTCGACGGGCTCTTCGTGCTCGGATCGACCAGCGAGGTCGTCTTCCACGGCGATGACGAGCGCCGCAGGATCATCGAGCATGCCGTGAAGATCAATAACGGCCGCGTCCCGATCTTTGCCGGGGCGATCGACCCGACGACCGACCGCGTCATCCAGCACGCCAGGGCGGCTCAATCGGCCGGCGCCGATGCGCTGGTCGTGACCGCCCCCTTCTACACCCGCACCAACCAGGCCGAGACGATCGACCATTTCCGCTATGTGCGCGAGGCGGTCGACTGCCCGGTGATCGCCTACGACATTCCCGTCTGCGTCCATATCAAGCTGGAGCGCGCGACGACCGTCACACTCGCCCGCGAAGGCACCGTGGCCGGCCTGAAGGATTCCAGCGGCGATGACGGCAATTTCCGTTTCGTCCGGCAGGATCTCGCCGACATGCCGGATTTCTTCGCGATGACGGGCTCCGAGATCGTTGTCGACAACGCCGCGCTGATGGGCGCCCAGGGCGTGGTCCCCGGTCTCGCCAATGTCGACCCCAAAGGCTACGTCAAGCTCTGGCGGCTCACTCAGGCAGGCCAATGGGACGAGGCCCGCAACGAGCAGGAACGGCTCTGCCGCCTGTTCGAGATGGTCTGGATCTCGCTCGGCCGGACCAGCGCCGGCTCGGCCGGCGTCGGCGCGTTCAAGACGGCGATGCAGCTTCTCGGCATCATCGACACCAACACGATGGCCCGCCCGCAACGCTCCCTCAACGCCGAGGAAGCGGCGGCGATCAAGGTCATCCTCAGCGAGACCGGCCTTCTCGGCTGATCCGAGGACGGTCGCAGCTCTCCCCAGGAATGCGGCTGCGGCAGCAACCGCGTTACATCATCGGACAGGAAATCGTATCCGATCCGATGATGTGATCCTTTGTGTTTGCATCGGCTTTTCCGAAAAAGCGCAATCCACTTTTGGGGCTGATGCTTTAGCCCCCTTCCGTTGCGGCCCCGCTTTCCCGGATCGCCGCGCCCTGCTGCGCATTCTCCCGCTGCAGCAAGCGCTGATAGGCGAGCCCGATGCCGACCAGGCTGGCGCCGAGGCCGATGAAGGAGAGCGCCCGCAACAGGCCTTCCAGCCCGGACATGTCGACCAGAAAGGCCTTGCAGATCGCGATGGTGACGACCGCAAGCGAGGCCAGACGCAGATCCTTCGATTGCAAGCGGAAGCCGAGCGCCAGCAGCGCGACGCCATAGAGCAGGATCGCCGCCGAATAGGCGTAGAGTTCGGTCGCACCGATGCCGTCGGCCAGGAGATCGGGGCCGACGAACCAGCGCCGCACCTCGATCAGCACATAGGCGAGCGCCCCGATGATCGCCGTGCCGCCGAAGATCCGTCGCGGCAGGGCCGCCGCAACGAATTCGCGCGTCCAGCGCGCCGCAGCGAAAGCAAGCAGCGCGGGCATGAGATAACCGACCAGGGCATTGTCGAGGATGAACAGGCCCGCCAACGGAACCTCGCTCAGCAGCGGATTGGCGACGACGCCCGAGAGAACCGCGAAGACGGCGCAGGAGGCGATCGCCGCGCTCTCCGGGCGCAAGGGGACAGCGCGGCCCTGGATCGTCACCGTGCCGGCGATCATCGCCGCAATGGCCATGATGAAAGCGATCGCGGCGTAGCAGCCGGCCTCGGCCAGCGTGACCGGCTCGCCTGAGACCAGCAGCGGACCATGGAAGCCGTGGCGCAGCAGCAGGAAGGCGCAGAGCGCCGTGCCCGCCCATGCCGTCCACGCGAAGGCCCGGCTGATTCTGGGCCGCGCATCGCGCAACCAGAAGGCTGCGCCGGCAAAGGCGAGCACAACCGCGCCATAGCCCCAGAGGATGCGGTTGAAGATGATGGGGCCGGAGACGCCGCTCTGGTCGAACAGCGGATTGCGGACGATGCCGAGCGCCAGGGCAGCCCAGCCGACGGCGGCGAAAGCGAGCACGCGCAGGACCCAACGGGTGACGCGGTTCTGCGCCGCCTCGTGCCAGATGCGCGCGGCTGCAGTGAGGGCGAGCAACGTGATCGTCACGATGACTGCCTCGATGAAGCCGACCGTTTCGACCGAGCGCGGCGCCAGTTCCGGGCCGGCAAAACCCTGCCGGACGATCAGGACGGCGCCAAGCGAGACCAGCACCGCTGCGCAGGCGGTCAGGCATTCGCCGATGCGCGAGCGCRCCTGCCCGCGATCGAGCCGGAAGCCGAGCAGGCCGAGCGCGCCGCCGGCAAGGACATAGAAAAGGAGCCGGTTGAAGATCGGAGGCCCGAGCACCGCCGTGCCGTCGAAGAGCGGATTGAGCAGGCCGCAGAGCCCAGCGAGGCTGAGCAGAAGCAGGAGGGCCGCCGTGATATCGGCCGCCGGCCGCAAGACGCGCCCGCCCAGGCGGCGCGCCAGGACCTGCAGTCCAGCGCCGATCAGGCCGAGCGCCACGACATGGGCGACAGCCTCCTCGAACAGGCGGTTTCGCGGCAGGCCGGAATAATGGCCGGCGATCAGCCTGATGTCCGGGACGAGCTCGGGGCCGGCAAAGAACTGCCGGATCTCGAGCAGGATGAAGGCCGCGCCGAAGAAGGCCGCCAGGGCCTCAAAGACGCTGCGCGGCCGGTCCTGCTTGCCACGCAGCGCCAGCGCGCCGATCGCAAAGCACAGGGCCGGCCCGGCATAGGCCGGGATGACCCAGTTGACGAGCGGCCAGGAGCCCATGTCGGAGACGATCGGCTGCCAGACCAGGCGCGCGAGCGCCGCTGTCGCCAGGGCGGCAGACATGCTGCGCAGAAGCGGGATCGGCCGCAGGCTGGCGATGATCGCGACGCCGGCCGCCGCGACCGCAAGCCCGACGACGAGCCAGGTCTCGCGCAGGGCAAAGGCGACGGCGAGGCCAAGTGCGATCGCGCCGCCGGCGGCATAGGCGGCCGAGCCGATCAATGCCAGCGGGTTTGTCCGGGAGCGCGTGCTGCGCCGCTCGACCGGCAGCAGCAATTCGGAGGCGGCGAACAGGGCGGCAGCAAGCAGAAGCGAGAGCGCCGCAAAGCCCGTCGAGCGCTCGAAACCGTTGCTCCGGAGCGCCGTCGCCAGCAGCAGGCAGATCGGCCCGAGCGCGGAGGCGAAGCCGAGGCAGCCGCGGATGATGAAGCCGCCGGCGCCGGCGCCCTTGCGCAGGAGCAGTGCGTAAAAGGGCAAGCCGCCCACGATCAGGGCGAGTAGCGCCGCCGTCCACCGGATGCCCGGCCCGGCATTGCCGGTGATGCTCAGCCTGACGATGTCGAGGACGATGTCCGGCGAGAGCCCGAAGGCGCCCTGCACGTTGGGCCAGAGCAGAACCATGCCGGAAGCGGCGGCCGCGGCGAGCGGCGCCAGCGGGGCAAGATCGCCGTACCGGACGGCTGAGATGCTGGCGACCAGCACGGTCGTCAGGATGGCGAGATGCAGCATGACGGGCCCGCCATCGGCAGTCCACAGCACCCCGGACAGGACCAGCGGCGTGGCGATCGCGGCAAGGCCGATGCCGTCGAAGCCGGCGACCGGCCAGGCGCTTCTGGCTGTGCCGCCCTTCAGTTTCGGCCATTCCTTCAGAAGCACGAGCGCCAGCACAGCCCCGACGACGAGCAGGAGGGATGACCAGGTCGGGCTCTCCCCGGACAGCCCGATCAGGGCTGTCCAGATGCCATGGCCGGCGATGGCGCCAAGCGTCACCACGCGGCTCGGCTGCCACGCATGGATGAGAAAGGCGACGGCCGTGACGAGGGCGAGGAACACGGATAGCGCCGGAAAGTTCGGCGCGCTGCTCGCGACCAGCAGCGGCGTCGCGTAGGAACCGACCAGGCCGAACAGGCCGAGTACCGGGCCGTGGAGCAAGGACGCGGCGAGCGCCGCGAGCCCGATCAGTCCCATCAGCGTGAAAGCCAGGGCCGGCCCGATGAAGCCGTGGATCGCATGGGCCGCGTAGACGACGCCGAAGCCGCTGAGCACGCTGACGCCGGCGAGAACCGCAGGGATATTGGCCCCGCCGAGCCGGCCGAGCGCGCCCGGCCTCTCGCCGAGATGGGCAAGTCGATCGCTCCGCCTGAGATACTCGCTGGCCACGGCTGCAATGAGGGAGAAGGCTGCGCCCATCAGCAGCCGCATGCYGGGGCCGAAGACGCCGGCCTCGATGGAATAGCGGACCAGGAAGAGCCCGCCGAAGGCGAGCGCAATGCCGCCGACCCAGACGGCCCAGCGCGAACCGATGGCCTGCTCGAAATCGCGGCGGGGCGCGGATGGCACAGGTTCAGGCGTTGCAAAGGCATCGAGCGACGGCGGGGCCTCGGCCTCCGCGTCCCGCGCCAGCTCCGTCATCGCGGCGGCCTGTTCCAGCGCCAGCGCGTCGGCTGCGAATGCGTCGGCAGGCTGCGGGGCGGCGAGCATGGGATCCGCCGCGGTCTCCAGTGGCGTCGGCGGCACGGCCTCGGCCGTGAAGGTTGGATCCTCTGCCGGGGCAAGCTCGCGATGCAGCCATTCCGCAGGGACGGCCTCGTCCTCTGCCTCGGCCTCCGCCTGACCGGTTTCGCCGTGGGCTTCGCGGAGCGTGGAGAGGGCAAGCCGGAGCTGGTCGATCTCTTCCTGCTGCTTTGCGACCAGGGCCAGCGCGCGATTGGCGCGCGAGAGGGAGGAGAAGGCGGCCCAGGGAATGGCGATGAGGAAGCCAATGACGGCAAGGCCGAGAATCACCAGAGCTTCCAAGGCAGGCCCTCAACCTAAAGTCGTTCGCCCCCGACACTTAGGGCACCGGGCCGGGAATTGTCTAATCTTCGGCGGTTAACCTGCCAGCCGGCCAGGCTCGCCCTCCAGATCGACCGCCATGTCAGCATTCCGAGTGCCACGCCGATCACGAATCCCACGGTGCTGGCAGCGAACCCGCCCCCTCCCTGCAGCCAAGGCCCGGACATGAAAGGCCCGCCATTCCCTTCGAAACGGCGGGCCACGATCGGCAAGGCAGACAGGGAAATTCCCCCTGGAGGATGATCAGGCCTGGCCGGGCCATGCGTGTCCGGACAGGCTTTGGATCACCAGCGTTCGTAATATCCGGGACGGGGGCCATAACCAGGGCGCGGGCCGTAGCCGGGGCGCGGGCCATAGCCGGGGCCATAACCAGGGYGTGGTCCATAGCCAGGCCGCGGGCCGTAGCCAGGGCGCGGCCCGTAGCCGGGGCGCGGGCCATATCCGCCGCGACCATAGCGCTGCTGGCGATTGGCTTCCTGCATCATCATCAACCGGCGCTCCTTGGCGGCGGTCATGCTGTATTCGGCCGGCTGCCGGTCGAGGCCGGCGGCCAGGCCAGCGGGCAAAGCTTCGGCACTGGCGGGCGTGGGAGAGGCAACGGCTGCACCTGCGATCGCGATCGCACCCAGCACGCTCGCAAGGAAGGTCTTTCGGTTCATCTCGGATCCAATCTTCAAGGCCGCGTCGCGGCAAAACACAACAACTCCGCATTGCGGGGGAATCATAGCAACACGGTTGTAACTGATTTGTTCCCGCGCTGGACGCATGCGGGGCGCACCGCCTTTGTCTTGTGCGATGCAGCATAAATGGTCATATAGGGACTGCCTAAGCACCCTCCCTCACAATCTGAAAGGAGAGATTCGATGCTGGACAGGCACGTTTCCGACTGCACAGTCGAGACAGAACGCGAGCCCCAAGAGGACCACGAGGAGCAGCAGGACGAGACGGATTTCTCGCCCCGCGCCTATCAGGAAGGCTTCTGGAGCTAGACCGAAACAAGGACGTTACAGAGAGATCGGCGGCGGGCGGCCATTGGGCTCAGCCTGCCGCCCGCGAGGGCCGAAACGCCCATGCTGCGCCTGCACAAAGCAGCAGGGCCAGCCCGGCACCGAAGGCGGCAGCGCCGTTCAGCCCGGCGACAAAACCACTTCGGCAGCGTATCGGCTGGAACCAGCCCAGTCATATTCAGGCGATACAGCCCGACAGGCCCCCGACCRCACGCAAGACGAGCCCTGCGTCGTCGTCCCAAGGCCGGTACCGCTTCTGGTCCGGATCGCTGCGGCTCACTGGTGTGGGCGGTCACCCCTGGCGATCATGAGATGATGTTCCTGATGATGCATGCCCCGCGTCATGACGCCCAGGAAACCCAGTCCCTTGAGCTTGGCTGCATCCTTGGCGGGAACGCGCACCGTGATGGTCGCCCCGTTCTCGATAGGCGCCGCCTCGAAGCGCCAACCCTCCCGGTCATTCATCGTGGCGGCGTGCGCGAGCACCATGCGTCGCACGGCATCTCGCACGGGCGGAGTTCCGGTGACGGTAAACCGCCTCCCCCCTTCGACCGCCTCGGCCTTGACCTCGGACGACAATGTCACGGCGCTCATGTCGGCAAGGTGCTGCCGCAGCGCTTCGATGTCAACCTTGGACCAATCGGTCCTGGGGTCCTGTTCCAGGATTTCGACGATCTCCTGAATCGCGGCGAACGCCCCCTGCCCCGGTTGCGTCGGACGCAGGCCAGGCCCACCGGAGTCTTGCGTCATCGGCTGGCTCGCAGCAGGGGTTGCTCCGCCGCCGTGATGGCCGGAATGCGTTTGCGCCAGCACGGCTGCGGGAAGCAGGCAGGCGAGGAAAGCAATGGAGCGGATCATGCTGGTCTCCTTGTGTGGAATACGCTTGCCATGCCGCCAAGACGCTGAACATGATAGCGATCATGCCCGAACCAGCAATTGCGCTCCTGAAGGGGCTTTCCACGCAGACATGCGAATTTTGCGCGGGGGACGCCGTTTTCCATCGCGGTGACCCCGTCCGGCTGGTTCATGTCGTCCATTCCGGCTGCCTCCATCTCATCCGGCACCAGGATGATGGGGCCGCGCTGATCCTTCAGCGCGCGCTGCCTGGGGCCATTCTGGCCGAAGCCTCGCTCTATTCCGAGCAATATCATTGTGACGGGCGCGCCGAGACCGCGGCTGTCACGCAGGCGGTCTCGCGGCGCGATCTGAAGCAGGCCCTGGCGCATGATCCGGTGCTTGCCGAAACCTGGGCCAGCCATCTCGCTCATGAAGTGCAGCGGGCACGACTGCATGCCGAGATAGCCTCCCTGAAGACGGTCAAGGCCAGGCTCGACGCATGGATCGCCTGGAACGGCCCTCTGCCGGCCAAGGGAGGTTGGCGCCATATCGCGACCGAGATCGGGGTGTCGCCAGAGGCGCTGTATCGGGAAATTGCGCGAGCGCGCGCTGCGCGAAGGTGACAGGCAGCGGAGCTCCAGGGCCCCGATCGCCGGAAACGGCTCCCATTCACGCCTGTCGATAGGGGCAACCGAGGGTTGCCGCTCCGCACCGCCCGGGCCGCGTCCTGGCGACGGGACCGAAGGGCGCTCAGCCGGCTGTCGGCTTCAGGCCGGGGAGTTGCACCTGGACCTCGAGGCCATCCGCCTGTCCCGGGGCGGGCGAGCAGAAGGCGAGCTCGCCGCCGACACCGCGCATGATCGTCTGCACGATCGAGAGGCCGAGCCCCGAACCGTCGGCCATCGTCGTGCCGCGCGTGAAGCGGTGCGTYATGCCGTCGAGGACCTCCTGCGACAGCACCGGCCCGGCGCTGGTCACACTGAAACTCCCGTCCTGCGTCAAGCTCACCCGCACCACCCGGGTCGGGGAGCCATGTTTCAGCGCATTCTCGATCAGGTTGCGCGCGAGGATCGCAAAGGCGTCGATGTCGAGGGTCGAGACGAACCGCTCCTCTGCCGGCAGCGAGAGCTCGACCCTGCCCTGGTCCTCAAGGTGATGCAGAACGAGAGCGAGCACGGGCACGAGGTCCTGGGGCACTTCCGAAAGCAACCCGCCCCCCTCGGCCTTGGCGAGCTGGAGCAACTTCTCGGACAGGCGCGCCAGCCGTTGCAGCGCCGTCTCGATCTCCTTCGTGCGGGCGCGGGCCGGCCCCTCCGGAAGCTCGGCCCTGAGGCGCTGGGTCTGCGCGAGGGCGGCAGCGACCGGCGTGCGCAATTCATGGGCGCTGTTGGCGGTGAAGCTGCGCTCGGCATCCAGCAGCCGCCGCATCCGCGCCATCAGCGCATTCACGGCCTCTGCCACCGGTGCGATCTCCGAGGGCAGTGCCGCGACCGCGACCGGCGCCAGATGACCATCGCCGCGCGCCTCGATCTCGCGCCTGAAGGCCACGACCGGCCGCAGGGAGAAGGCGACCAGCGCCCAGGTTCCGGCGATGCCGAGAGGCAGAAGCAGCAGCAGCGGCCAGGCCAGCACCTTGATGGCGTCGCGCACCGCGTTCTGGCGGTGGCCCGGTCGCTCGGCGGCGGTGACGACAAGTGTGCCGCTGACGGCGACCTCCGTGTAGAGACGCGAACTCGGTCCGTCGCTGAAGCCATGCGCGGGGTTCGGCGGAAACTGCGCCGGGTCTGCGTCATGCGACTGCAGCAGGCTCCGCCCGGCCGCATCGCGCACGACATAGGTGATGTATTCGCGATGTGCGCCGACCGATGCGATCTGCTGGGGCCCGGGCTCTGCATCCGCATCGCGGTTGAGAACCTCGGTATAGGCGAGCGGCAGCACGCGCTGGACCACCTCCTGCAAGGCACTGTCGAAGACCTCGTCGATCTCATGGCGCAGGAGCAAGCCGGCGCCCAGCGTTGCCAGGAGCCACAGCGCCATGACGCCGCCGGTCAGGGACAAGGCGAGCCGGCGTTGCAGGCTGCCCCTGGGCGGCAACGCGAATCTCGTCATGGCCTCGCCTTGCCCGATCCTGCGACGGCTGTCGCACCGAGACGATAGCCCATGCCACGCACGGTCTCGATCACATGGGCGCCGAGCTTCTTGCGCAGACGCCCGACATAGACCTCGATCGTGTTGCTCTCGACCTCGGAATCGAAGGCGTAGAGCCGCTCTTCGAGCAGCGCCTTGGAGCAAAGCATGGCCGGGCGCTGGAGGAAGGCGTCGAACAGGGCCCATTCGCGCGCGGTCAGGGCGATGCTGCGGCCATCCCTGGCGATGGTGCGCGCCGCAAGATCGAGCGTCAGATCTCCGATCCGCAGCAGGGGATTGGGATTGCCGCCATAGCGGCGCGCCACGGCGCTAAGGCGTGCGGAGAGCTCCGCCAGATCGAACGGCTTGACGAGATAATCGTCCGCCCCGGCGTTCAGCCCCGCGATCCGATCGGAGACCTGGTCGCGCGCGGTCAGGACGATCACCGGGGTCGCGTCGCCGGCCTGCCGTCTGGCGCGGAGCAGGTCGAGCCCACGCCCGTCCGGCAGCATCAGGTCGAGAAGGATCAGGTCGTAGCTCGCAAGCCGGATGAACTCCGTGGCATCCGCAATCCGGCTCGCCCAATCCACGCCATGTCCGTCGGCTGCGACCTGGTCGCGCACCGCTGGACCCAGGATCGGATCGTCCTCGACGAGAAGCACACGCATGCCGGGTTCCGCAGCCTCCGGGGACCATTCGCCCGTCTATGGCACAAACCTGACAGCGGGCTGAACGCAATCGCATCCGCCGTTCAGGTGGGTGTCAGCTTGGCGTGATGGAAGGGGCCATCGGCCCAACCCGTGGAGGACAGGTTTCATGAAGCGCGCCCTGCCAGCCGCCGCACTCGGCCTCCTCTTCGGGGTGACGGCTCCCGCTTACGCCGGCCAACGCTGCCTTGCTCCGATGACGGAGTGGAAGCCGCGCGAGGCACTGGTCGAAAAGCTCCGGGCCGAAGGCTGGACCACCATGCGGATCAAGACCGACCACGGCTGTTACAAGGTCCGCGCGGCCGACGAAGCCGGCCGCCGCATCAAGGCGAAATTCGATCCTGAAACGCTCGAACGCGTCACGCGGGATGGCGACGACGACTGACCAGCCGTCAGGCCCCCTCTCCAGCCCCTGCTCTCAGTTTCAGCTCCTGCCATGAGGATTTCCCGATGCCGACACGCCGATACGACAGGTTCACCATCAGCCTTCACTGGGTCATCGCGCTCGCCGTCGTCGCGGCCTACGGAATAGGGCTCGTGCGCGACGAATTCCCGAAGGGCGACCGCCCGTGGCTGCTCACGCTCCATATGTCGATTGGTCTTCTCGTGATCGCATTGACGGTGGTGCGCATCGGCTGGCGCAGCATGACGCCCGCACCCGAGGCGCTGCCGGCCGCGCCGATGGTGGAACTGGCTGCGAAGATCGCACATCTCGGTCTTTACGCGGCGATGCTGGCGATCCCCCTGATCGGGCTCTTCGCGGCCTGGATGAGGGGCCGTCCCGTCGACTTCTTCTGGCTCGCCACCATTCCATCGCCGGTCGCGCTCGACACCGCTCTGGCAAAGACTCTCAAGGACGCGCATGTCGTGGCCGCCCATCTCTTCATGGTGCTGGCTGGCGTCCATGCGCTGGCGGCGATTGCCCATCACCTCGTCCTGAAGGATGCAACGCTCTCGCGTATGCTGCCCCTGGTCACGCCCCGCGGTTCGCGCTTCGACTGAGCGGCCCGGCCAACCGCAAGGACCGACGCCATGTATCCGCTCCACCGTGAAAATCATCTTGTCGAGCGGATCGGCTGGCTTCGCGCCGCCGTGCTCGGTGCCAATGACGGCATCATCTCGACGGCAAGCCTCGTCGTGGGCGTCGCGGCGGCGGCCAAGAGCGCCAACGAGGTGCTGGTCGCGGGCGTCGCCGGGCTCGTCGCCGGCGCCATGTCGATGGCGGCTGGCGAATATGTTTCCGTCAGTTCCCAGTCGGACACCGAGAAGGCGGACATGGCGCGTGAACGGCGCGAACTCGCCGAGCAGCCCGAGGCGGAACTGGCCGAGCTAACGCAGATCTACGTGGAGCGCGGCGTCGAACCGGCGCTCGCCCGCAAGGTCGCGGAGCAGATGACGGCCAGGGATGCCTTCGAAGCGCATTCACGCGACGAGCTTGGTCTCGCCGGGCACATGATCGCGCGGCCTGTCCAGGCGGCGCTGACTTCGGCCGTCACGTTTGCAACGGGCGCAGCCGTCCCCTTGCTGCTCGCCCTCGTCGTGCCCGCGGGATCGATCGGCTGGGCGGTCTCAGGTGGTTCGCTCGTCTGCCTTGCCCTGCTTGGCTCGATCGGCGCCGTCGTCGGCGGAGCCGGCATCGTCAAGCCGACCCTGCGCGTGACGTT
Organism: Allobosea sp. 01N443; assembly: GCF_056399325.1. Taxonomy (NCBI): domain Bacteria; kingdom Pseudomonadati; phylum Pseudomonadota; class Alphaproteobacteria; order Hyphomicrobiales; family Alloboseaceae; genus Allobosea; species Allobosea sp. 01N443. The sequence continues at coordinate 2,538 of NZ_JBFTRC010000113.1, read as the reverse complement.
CTGGGGCGCCATCGCGATGGCCGCGACCTGGGCGATCGGCGCGCTCGTCGGGCATCAGGTCTAGGTTCCTCCCCCAAGGATCCGCGGCTGGCGCCGGTCCGGTACTTAAGACTCTCTCCCGGCTGCTGCCGTCACCCGCTTTTCGCCGGCCGGCAGCAGCCGCGCGGAGTTCGAGATGAAGATCAGCTCGGACGAGACGTGGATGAACGCGGCCAGCAACGGATTCAGGAAGCCGAAGGCCGCCATGGCGATGCCCAGGGCATCCACCGCGATTGTGCCTGAAAAGTTCTGCCAGATGACGCCGCGCGTGCGCTGGGCGATGCGAACCGTCTCGACCAGACGCTCCAGGTCGTTGGCCAGCAGCACGATATCCGCGCTCTCCTTGGCGACGTCGGTCCCGGACCCCATCGCGATGCCGACGCTTGCAGCCGTCAGCGCCGGCGCGTCATTGATGCCATCGCCCAGCATGGCGACCTTGGCACCGGAGGCGACCAGGGTCCGCACGCGCTCCAGCTTCTGCTCGGGCAGCATGCCGGCCTCGACCGTGTCGATGCCCAGACTGGCCCCGACGCTGTCGGCAACCCTGGCATTGTCACCGGTCAGCAGAATGGTGCGGATCTTCAAGGCATGCAGGGCGCGAATGGCAGAGGCCGCCTCCGGCCTGACTTCGTCGGCCACTGCGAAGGAGCCCGCATAGAGGCCGTTGATCGCGACGCAGATCTCGGACGAGACGGCGTTGCCGGCCCGACCCGCGGGAGCCTCGATCCCATCGGCCTGCAGCAGCTTGACGCTGCCGATCAGGATACGATCCTCGCCAATCTGCGCCGAGACGCCGCGACCGAGCGTGTAGTCGAAGCGATCGGGCTCCGGCACCGCAATCTCGCGCGCCCGCGCTTCCGCGACGATCGCCTTGGCCAGCGGATGTTCGGAGCGCAGTTCGGCCGAAGCCGCCAGCCTCAGCAACTCCCCTTCGCTACGGCCGGGCGCCGGATGGATCTCGAGAACCCGCGGCTCGCCGAAGGTCAGCGTCCCCGTCTTGTCGAGCACGATCGTGTCGATGCGGCCGAGCATCTCAAGGTGCACGCCACCCTTGATGATCGCGCCGTTGCGCGCGGCACGGCCGATGCCACCCAGTACCGCCAGGGGCGTGCCGGCTGCGACGCCGCAGGCGCCGGCGACGATGATGACCGAGATCGTGTCGCGGATGTTTCCGGTGAGCAGGTAGGTGACGATCGCCGCGGCGAAGGAGAAGTAGACGAGATAGCCGGCGAGCTGGTCGGCGAGGCGCTGGACCGGCGCGCGGGACTGTTCCGCGTTCTCGATCGCGTCAATGATACGCCCGAAGCTGGTGTCGCGTCCGACGCGGTTGACCTGGATATCGAGCGCACCCGACTGGTTGATCGAGCCCGCGAAGACGGCATCGCCTTCGCTGCGCTTGATCGGCATCGACTCGCCGGTGATMCGCGCCTGATCGACATAGGACAGGCCCGACCGGACGAGCCCGTCGACAGGAATATTCTCGCCGGGAGCGACCAGGACGCGGTCGCCAACCACGATACTGTCGATGGGAATGACCGAGATGACGCCGTCGCGGCGCACGGTCGCCTCATGCGGCATCACGTCGATCAGGTCGGCGATCGCGGCCCGCCCACGGTCCACCGTCAGATGCTCCAGCTCCTCGGCCACGAGCACGAAGAAGGTGACGACCAGCGCGGTGAAGAATTCAGAGATCGCGGCGGCCGCCACAATGGCGATCGACATGGAGAGCTCCATGGTCATTCGCCGCTCTTTGATGTTCTCGATCGCCTCGCGGACGATCGGCCAGGCTCCGAACAGCAAGCCGCCGACGCCAACGAGATCCCAGCCTGCCACGGGTCGGACGACCTGAAACCAGATCAGCACGGCCGAGACGGCGACAACCGCGATCCGCAGAACCTCGATGGTCTCGAGGTCGTGACCGAACAGCATCAGCGCGCGCGGCACGCGGCCGCCAAACCAGCCTGGAGCGCGCCTGGCCTGCTCGGCCGCGCTAGCCGAGCAGGAGCGCTCGAACGGGCGAAAGCAGGTGCAAGGCTGCGCGCTGGCAGGACAAAGCGGCGCGGAACCGGTGATGGTCGTCATGGTGGAATCATCCCGATCGGGTCGATGTGAGGATTGCGCCATCCATCTAGTTTAGAATTATTCCAATTACAATCCAAGCTTCACTTTGGCATGGCCTTCCCTCATGGTGGCGGACGGCTGGGATGCAACGCCCCTCTTCACCACCGAGTCATCACGGAGGTAGCGCCGATGCATAGGGGTTGCTTGGCTCTCGCGGCCGCCGCAGCCGTAACGGTCGGGGMGGTGAACCCAGCCCGCGCCGATGCGATCGACGGCGCCTGGTGTTCCGGACATGGGCAGCGCTTCGCCATCGAGGGCCCCTCGGTCACCACCACCAAGGGCCTGACGCTGTCGGGGACCTACACGCGGCACAGGTTCAGCTTCACCTTGCCTCCCGGAGAGGCGGATGCCGGCGCGCCCGTCGATATGGTGCTTCAA
>NZ_JBFTRC010000112.1:0-30762 GCF_056399325.1 Allobosea sp. 01N443 | reverse complement strand
CCCTCGGCGACCGCAAGCTCCAGCCCGGAATGCCGGTCGAGGTCTTCATCACCACCGAGGAACGCACCGCGCTCTCGTTCCTGACGAAACCCTTCGCAGACCACGCCAACAGGATCTTCAAGGAGAGGTGAGGCGACCGGGACACGTCTCCGCTCAAGCGCCGCGATCACTAGCCATGCGCGCGCATCGAGGCCGGAAACGTCATGCTGAAACGCGTGCCGGCGCCTTTGGTACTGACGACCGCAATCAGGCCGTGATGCATGGCCACGATGCTTTTCGTGATCGACAGTCCAAGGCCGAGCCGTCGCTCGGAGCTCGATCGGGAGCGGTCGCCGCGGAAGAAGCGATCGAAGACGTAGGGCAGGTCCTCAGCCTCGATGCCGTCGCCGCCATCGGCGACAGCGACGACCACGCTGTCGCCGTCGCGATGGGCTGTGATGTCGATGAACTGGCCAGGTGGCGTATGCGACAGGGCGTTGCTCAAGAGATTGCTCAAGGCTCGCCTGAGCAGCATGGCGTGGCCCACGATCACGAGCTCGGGATCGGTTCTGATCTGGAGCTCGATGCCCTTCTCCTGGGCCAGCGCCGAATAGAACTCGTGCACGTTTGCGATTTCTTCGGCGAGGCGCACGGGCTCCATCTGAAGCTGGACCTCGTCGCTGTCCGCCCTGGCCAGAAAGAGAAGATTGTCGACGATCTGCGCCATCGTCTGCATGTCGTCTCGCGTGTTCTCCAGAACGTCGCGATAGGAGGCCTCGTCGCGCGATTTCGAGAGCGCCACCTCGACATTCAGCAGCATGCGATTGATGGGGCTGCGCAGTTCATGGGCGACGTTGTCGGCATATTGCCGGAGACGCGAATAGGCGCCCTCGAGCCGGTCGAGCATATGGTTGAATTCCAGGCCGAGATGGGCCAACTCCGTCGGCAGGCCGGCCGTGACGAGGCGCTCATTCGCCGTCGCGCGCTCGATGCTCGCGGTTGCGTGGATCACGCGCCGCAGCGGCGAGAGCTGTCGCCGGATGATGAACCAGCCCACCAGGGCGCATAATGCGCCGGACAGCAGGATCACCGTAACGAGCACGTCCCTGAAGCGGTCGATCGCCATGTCATCGAGTGTCGTATCCATGGCGACCTGGACGACGGTGTCCTTTGGCCAGCCTTCCGCCTGCAGCGGCACAAGCGCGCTGTGCGCCCGAAACCTGAAGCCGTTTTCAGTAATGGTTTCATAATGGGGCGTTGCACTGGGGGCTGGCGTCTGGAAGCGCGTGGCCGGTAGCCGCTTGTCCATGTCCGGTGTCGTCAGCACCAGGTCCGGAAGATTCGTCAACACACGGATCAGAACCTGGCGGGGCCCATCGGCTGCCTCGCTCAGCTCGTGCGCGATCATGGCGGTGTCGGGCTTGGACGTCTGCAGGAGAGACCGTATTTCGATGAGGTGCTGCTCGAGAACCTGATCCTCCGTCCACTGCACGGTCGCGCGGACGGCATCGTACAGGACGAAGGCGGCCACCAGGACCAAAGTGAAGGCCGAGGCGCAGAACCAGGCCGTCAGGCGGCCTGCGATCGATGCCGGCACGCAGCGGCTCAGCAGGCTACTGGATGACATAGCCGCGCCCGCGGATGGTGTGGATCAGCTTGCGGGGAAAGGGGTCGTCGATCTTCTGTCGCAGGCGGCGGATGTTGACGTCCACGACATTGCTGTCGCAGTCGAACATCATGTCCCAGACCTTGTCGGCAATGAAGGTTCGAGACAGCACATCGCCGCGATGGCGCAGGAGCAGTTCGAGCAGCAGGATTTCCTTGGGCGAAACCGGGATCGGCGTGCCGCCGCGAGTGACCTTGTGGCGCTGGGGATCGACCTTCAGATCATCGAATTGCAGGATCTCGGCAGGAACGGAACTGGCCCGGCGCAAGACGGTCCGGACGCGTGCAAGGAGTTCCGCGAAGGCGAATGGCTTTGTCAGGTAATCGTCAGCGCCCAGAGTCAGACCCTTGACGCGCTTCTCGATCGCATCCTGCGCCGTCAGCATCAGGATCGGCATTCGCTGGTCGGCCTGCTTCAACACCTGCAGCACCTGCCAGCCATCCATGCCGGGCAGGTTCACGTCGAGGATGACGATATCGTAGCGTCCACCCGGGGCTTCCGTGACGGCGTCCAGGCCGTCATGCACCATGTCGGCGACAAAGCCTTCCTCGATGAAGGCCTTGCGCAGGATCGCCGCGGTGCGGACGTCATCTTCGACGATCAGGAGTTTCAACTGTGCGCAGCCCTCCTGTGCACTCCTGAAGGCTGGCGAAGACGCTGCCGCGGCCCATTGCGAAATGCTCCGCCACTGTAGCACAAAATGAACCGCGCGCTTTACGAACTTTGGGAGTGGTTAGTCTCGTCGTTCGCCTGCGAAAACCATGCGCTTGCCTCAGGGCCGCACTGCGCGGCTTGAAAGCGCAGTTCTGGGGCAGAATAAAGCCTCCTCTTCGGTCCTCGCGAAAATGACAGTTCTGTTAACTGGGCGTCATCGATGCGTCATTTCGCGTTCGCTAGCCTGCAATTCATAGCCAGGTGCCTGTGTCGCGTGCGTACTGAAGTCATTCTGATCAAGCCGCAGTTTGTATTCTAGCGGCGTTCGCCGGCAATCAGAACTTCAGCCACACTCTGACCAAAAGCATTTTCACGCTTGAGGAGGTATTCCTTGGAATTTTGGTATATATGGTAATCTTGCGAGATGAATTTATAAGTAAAATTCGCTATATTATGATATTAAAATGAAATTGCACATCAGTAATAGACAATATTGCTTCGGGGTAATAAATCTATGGGGGCATGGTCATGGCGGACCGATCGATCGCTATAGTCGATGATCACCCGATGTTGATGGAGGGGATCGCTGCGTTTCTGAAGCAACGGGGCGGTTTCGCGCTCGCCGCGACCGGGAATGCTGCGGACGATATCGTCTCTATCACCTGCACCCATCAGCCCGATGATATGATCGTCGATCTGGGCATGGCAGGGGATGTTTTCAAGGCGATTGCGGAGGCATCCAGGATCTCCCCCAAGACGAAGATCATCGTGTTCACGGCCTCGGCCAGCACGGATGATGCGATCGGGGCCCTTGATGCCGGGGCGAAGGGCTATGTCCTGAAAGGCGGCCCGGGAGACGACCTCATTCAGGCCCTTCAATGCGCGCAGCGGAACGATGTCTATGTCAGTCCCTCGTTCGCGACCAAGCTGATCTGCGCCTTGAAGGACAAGGCGCTCGAACGACAGAAGCCGGCCTGCAACAGGCTCAGCGTCCGCGAGGAGCAGATCGTCAGGCTCCTGCTTTGCGGGATGATGAACAGCGAGATCGCGCGCGAGCTTTCGCTCAGCAACAAGACCGTAAAGAGCCACATGACCACGCTGATGGCCAAGCTGAACGCCCATAATCGCCTGGAGGCGCTCATCGCCGCGCAGAAGCTGGTTGCTGCGTCGAGCATCCCGGCCAGCCGATTCCGCCTGTGAAGGACGTCGGGTCCGACCGGCTTTACCAAGGCTGACCGGGTTGGGGCGTCGCGGAAACCCATACCTACCCATCGGTGGCCGATGTGAAGCCTGATGCCCTGCTGCCGATCCGAGGCGGCAGCGCATGGCGCAGGGCGGAGCGACGATTTCGGATCGGAATTCTGGCGACGCGGTTCGACCTGATCCCCGATCTGCCAGGGGCGGGCAATCACAGGCTGGCGCCTGATKAGACGTCAGCTTGCGAACCGGAATCGAAGAGGCAGGATCGCCCGTTGCGGGCCTGGCTCGTCGCCTTCATCATGCGCTCCGACAACGGGAGCAGCACTGAACATGGTCGATCGAGCGCTCTACGATGATCCTCTGGTCAGCGTTGCCTATGGCAAACTGCGATCCCGACCAGGGCGTCCCAATGAGGTTATCGAGCAGCCCGCGCTCCTATCGCTGATGCCTCCGCTTCAAGGAAAGGATGTCGTTGACCTGGGTTGCGGTACCGGCGGCTTGGCACGATTGGCTCTCGAACAAGACGTGCGTTCGGTGAAGGCCTTCGACGCTTCGGAGCAGATGATCCGAGAGGCGATCAAGCTCGGTGGCGACGCTCGTGCGTATTATGAGATACGCCGGATCGAGGATGTCGAGCTTCCCGATCGCAGCGCTGATGTCGTCGTTAGCGGACTTGCTCTGCACTACATCCATGATTCGTGACACTGTCGAGACGTGTCAGAGGGTGGTTGAGAGAAGGAGGAAGCTTCATTCTCTCTGTTGAGCACCCGATTATGACGTGCGCCTCCCGGCAATGGGCCGAGGCGGCTGACGGCACCCGGCAGCATTGGCCGGTGGATTGCTATCTTGATGAGGGACCACGGCTTGTACGCTGGCTCGGTGCCGACACACCAAGGGAACATCGTACCGTCGCCAGCTACGTAAATGCCCTGATCGACGCTGGCTTGATCATCCACCGGCTCCTCAAACCCGGGCCCGATCCTGCTTCATTGCAGCAATGGCCGAAACTGGCTGACCATGCCCGGCGTCCATCGTTTCTGATCATTCGAGCTGATCATCCGGTGGCCTGACGCGGTCCGGCCTACCGCAAAAATACCCTCTGCTGGTGCGGCCGAACCCGGGTTCAGGCGGGCCTGCGAGGAGCCGGTCGCTCCAGGAAGCAATGGGTCTCGGAACGCCCTGTCTCCGCAAAGCCATGCCTGAGATAGAGCGAGCGAACCGGGTTCCAGTGGAGGTGTTCCAGGCGCACGGGCAGGGCAAGCGCGTCCGCGAGCGCAAGGCAATGACGCAGAATGGCCGTGCCCGAGCCCTGTCCGTGGAGGGCCGGCAGGAGATAGAATTCGCCGAACCGGACATGGTCCGGCATCACCATCAGGGATAGCGTCCCGATCGACTGGCCGGCGCGCGTGATCAGGAAGAACGGCTTGTCCTCGACGCGGCGCTGGTGAAGGCCCCGTTGGAATGCCTCGTCCCAGGGCCAGCGGCGACGGATATGAGGCCCCATCGCTTCGCGCTTGGCCTCGAAGGCGAAGTCGCTGGCCTCCTGGGTCCGGGGCAGGCGCGGAAAGGCGTAGTCAGGCGGAAGATCGGGCAGGTCCATGAGGCTGAAGCCTAGCGCTATTTCAGGGTTGTCTGGAGTGGGTGATCCTGCCTTTTGCCGGGCGTCAGGGAGATCCATACTGACGCGTTGGTGGCCGATGTGAAGCCCGACGCCGTGTTGCCGATCCGAGGCGGCAGCGCATGATGCAGGGGTGAGCGACGGTTTCAGATCGGAATTCTGCCGCGAAGCTTTGCCTGAGGACGCTGCTCATCTGATCCTGGCGTAACTGAAACAGTCCCGTGGCTCGTCGCTGATGTTCGGATGAACGGTCCAAAGTCGGAGAAGGGCTTCGCGCTTGAGCCCTGCCTTCTCCATCACCCGGGCCGAGCCAAGGTTGGCGGCGCGCTCCCGGAAGCCAGGGGTCGACGCCGCGTCTAACGCTCCGGCTTGCGTTCCGGCGATCGCCATTCGCGACCGATGGTCCGCCGCCGTGTCGCAGAATTCGCCCAGTATTCGACACCCCGTCAGCTGGTGCGGACCTATAACATGGTATGGTTCACCCTATCCTCAGACCCAATCGACCGCTTGGACAGCTCAACCTAGCGTCGTCGATACCGTGAATGGAACGGTGGTCAGTAGGAGACAGACATGAGCCTGGACATCGCCTCACGCCCCGCCAAGCCGGGGCCCGAAGAGTTGGTGCCGTCGCGCTACGCCGTACGGATCGGCGAGATTGACGTGCTGGCGGTCAGCGACGGGGTGCTGCCGCTTCCCACCAAGATGCTGGGACACAACGCCGAGCCGGCCGCGCGGGCAGCCTGGCTGAACGACATGTTCCTGCCGCCCGACGCTTTCGACTGGTCGCTGAACGTGGTCGTGGTCCGCAGTGGCAGCCAGACTATCCTCATCGACGCCGGGCTGGGCCTGGACCCGAACCTGAACCTGCCGCGGGCCGGGCAGCTGGTCAGGCGACTGGAGGCGGCCGGCATCGATCTCGCGTCGGTCACCGACGTGGTGCTGACCCATATGCACATGGACCATATCGGCGGGCTCCTCGTCTACGGGGTGAAGGACCGGCTGCGTCCGGACCTGCGGATCCATGTGGCGGCCGCCGAGGTGAAGTTTTGGGAGGCGCCCGACTTCACACACGTCAACATGCCGGCGGGTTTCCCGGATGCGCTTCGGTCGGCCGCCAAGCGGTTCGCGGAAGATTACCGTGAGCAGTTGCGGCCGTTCGATGAGAAGCACGAGGTGGCGCCAGGCGTAGTCGTCCATCGCACCGGCGGCCACACGCCCGGGCACAGCGTCGTCCGCCTGGCATCCGGCGCAGATCGCCTGACATTCGCCGGAGATGCCGTTTTCGCGGTCGGGTTCGACCACCCCGACTGGCACAACGGTTTCGAACACGACCCCGAGGAGGCGGCCCGCGTTCGTGTCCGCCTTTTGACGGAGCTCGCCGCGACCGGCGAGCAGCTGGTGGCCACTCACCTGCCGTTCCCCTCTGTCGGCCGCGTGGCGGTCGAGGGGGATGCCTTCCGCTTCGTCCCGGTCTTCTGGGACTACTGACCACCTTTTGGGGTGGGGCCGAACCAGGGTGTGCAGCCTTCAAGCCCATGCCCGGTTTGGCCGACGAGCCCGGCCTCGATGAGGCCGTTCGCACTCAGGGTCTATCGAACGGCGTGCCGCATGGACGGCCGCGAAAGGAGACATCTCATGAAAATCATCATTATCGGTGGCACCGGACTGATCGGATCGAARACCGCGGAGCGCCTGCGCAAGCAGGGGCATGAGGTCATTGYGGCTGCCCCCAATACCGGCGTCAATACGATCACCGGGGAAGGTCTGGCAGAGGCCCTCAAGGCGGCCGAGGTCGTGATCGACCTCGCGAACTCACCGTCCTTCGAGGACAAGGCCGTGCTCGAATTCTTCCAGGTTTCGGGCCGGAACCTGATGGCTGCGGCAAGGCAAGCCGGCGTGAAGCACCATGTCGCGCTTTCCATCGTCGGCGCCGACCGGCTGCCCGATAGCGGCTATCTCCGCGCCAAGGTCGCGCAGGAAAAGATCGTCAGGGAATCCGGCATTCCCTACACGATCCTGCGGTCCACGCAGTTCCTGGAATTCCTCGGCGGCATCGCCCAGGCCGGCACGGTCGGCGACACGACCCGTCTGTCGACGGGCAATCTGCAGCCGATCGCGTCCGACGATGTCGCCGATTTCGTGGCGGAGGCCGCTCTGGCCGCCCCAGCCAATGGCATCATCGAAATCGCCGGCCCGGAGCGCGCGCGGCTTTGCGATTTCGTCGCGCGCTACCTCAAGGCGATCGGAGACAGCCGCGCCGTCGTTGCAGATCCGGAAGCCCAGTATTTCGGGACCAGATTGGAGGACGGCTCACTCGTCTCCGACGATAAGCCCCGCTTCGGCCGCATCGAGTTCGATCGCTGGTTCGCTGCAGCGCCGCGAAAGTAACCACCTGCGCATGGGCCTCATCTGAGACGGCCCGGTGCCTGAACCATGAAAGGACTCTGGATATGATCAAGCTGTTAGGGTCTGCGGTCGTGTTGACGGCCCTCCTGTCGGGGCCGGCCCTTGCGCATGACACGCCCGGTGGCGGAAAGGGCGCAAAGGTCACGTTGGTCTATGACCACGTCCTGCCGAACGTGCCCGGCAAGAGCATGAGGGGCGTTCTCGTGGAATACGCTCCGGGCGGCTTTTCGGAGGGCCACACCCATCCGACCTCCGCCTTCATCTACGCGACCGTCCTCGAAGGGGTGATCCGCAGTCAGGTCAATGATGGCCCCGTCAAAGACTATCGGGCCGGCGAAAGCTTTTCGGAGCTGCCGGGAGACCGCCACGGCGTCAGCGAGAATGCCAGCAAGACGCAACCCGCAAAGCTCCTCGCGGTCTTCGTGGTCGATACCGCCCAGCAGGAGCTGACATTCCCGCTCAAGAAATAGAGGGACAGGCCAGGTGGACGATCCGGTTTCCCGATCCGGTTGCACGATCCGGGCGCCCGATCCGGTGCCTGGCCGTCCTTCGACATGACCAACCGCTATCGGTGAATCCCCCATGTTCGGTGATGACCACTTCCTGTCGCTTGTCCTGATCAACGTGCTCGGTGCTGCCGGCATCGTCGTGTGGCACGTTCAGGGCTGCAACCGACCGACCGGTCGCCTGATCGTCCAGATCCTGTTCTTCACCGGCATGAGCCTGATGCTCGGCATTGGAGGCATCGCTCCACATCAGCCCGATCGCATCTACACCGAGGGTTTTGCCGCGTTGCTCGCCAAATCGGCGCTGATCCTCTGGTGGACCCATCTCGCTTGGACGATCATCGGCTTCATCCACATCTATGTCAGGCTCAATCGCAAGCCGCGGGAAGCCCACCTCATCTTGGACATGGCCATTGCCGTCATCTATCTCGGCGTGGCGCTGTCGGTCATGGGTTTCGTCTTCGGCATGCCGATCGCCACCCTGGCGACAACCTCGGGTGTCGTCGCCGTCATCCTGGGCCTGGCGTTGCAGAACACGCTCGGGGATGTCTTTTCCGGCATCGCCCTGACGCTCGGCAAGGCCTATGCGATCGGCGACTGGGTCCAGTTGAGYGACGGCACTGCGGGCCGTGTCACCGAAACCAACTGGCGCTCCACCAACCTGCTGACCGGGGTGAACAATGTCGTCGTGCTGCCGAACAGCGTGCTCGCCAAACAGAGCCTGACCAGCTTGAGCCGCCCTGACGAGTCGCATCTCATCACCTTGAGCCTGCGCTTTGCCGCGGGGCAAAGGCCACGCGTCGTCGAGGACGTCATGCGCTCCGTGCTCGAAACCAGCACCCGGATCGTCAAGGACCCGGCGCCGGCCGTTGTCCTGAAGGCCATCGATGCGGCTGCAATCGAGGTGGAGTTGCAGTTCCGTGTCGCGAGCCTCGCCATGGGGATATCCGCCAGGAACGAGATCATAGACCTGATCCATGACCAATGCGGTGCAAGCGGTCTTTCGCTGGCCATGCCCGCCTAGGCCACAACGGGCCCAGGCGGAAAGCGGCGGCGGGTATCCTGCGCCGGGTGCTGGCGCGCGCTCATCCCCGCCCGGTCCCGGACCCCTGCCTGGACCGGCACGCCCCGGTGGCGTTGCAACGGCAGGAGAGGCGGCTACCCGCTGCGACCGGCCGCTTGCACGGCGACGTGCAAGTCATGGATTTCCATAAGTGCGGCGCAGCCGTCCCAGCGTTAGGTTTCGCTGAGTTTGCCAGCCGTGTCTTCGAGGACTGGTGCTAGTGAAGCTGTGACGGTTTCCAGGCATTCCGTCTCCGGAGGGAGCAGCCGACCATGATCGCAGCGCTTCATCGAACGCCGTCGGCCCTGATCGTCGGGACGCTGGCTCTGGGTCTGTTAGCATGCTGGCTGACCGGCACTCCTTTCGGCCTCCTGGCTCCGCTCGGTGCAGTCTTTCTCCATGCGCGCGGCTATCTGCTTGTGGCGCTCTGGGCCGCGCTGCTCACCGCCTTAGCCGGTGCGACCGTCGCCGCCCTGCTATACCCGGGCGCCATACGGGAGGCCGCGCTGTCGCTCGGGGCATTCCTCCTGGTTGCCGCTTGCATCGCCGCCCTCGTCTTCCCCGAGCCCACCAGCCGCAGCGCTCGGATCGGGACAGCACCGCGGCAGGTGCCTGGCCGTCCGGACGGGATCGGAACCGCTCCGGGCGAGGCGATCGAGAGCGCCGTCCACCCGGAGGACAGGGCTGCGATCGCACAGGCGGCGGCCTACGCATTCTGGACCGGCGTGCCCCAGGTGACGAGCTATCGGCTGCGCCAGCTGGACGGCAGCTATCGCTGGACTGAGCTCCGTGCCGAGCCGGGCTATGGCGTCAGCGTGAATGTCGACGCCATGGTCTCCAGGCCGGGCGACCGCTGGACCATCGCGCAATCCCTCGGCGAGACCGTGGACGCGGTCAGCGCAGCCAAGGTGATCGAGAGCCTGCACGGCAAGGCCTGGGCTTTCGACGCGATGGGCAAGTTCACCTATGTGACCCCCGCCGCCCAGATCGCCATCGACATGGCCCTGGAGGATCTCAACCGCCGCCTCGGCGAGCGCGAATTCATCGATGGCGGCGAGGCCGGCTGGATGCGCGGTGTCCATCCCGAGGATGTCGACAGGGCCGCCTCGACCCTGCGCCATTGTCTGAAGACGGGAGAGCCGTGGAACATCGAGTACCGGATGCTGCGCGCGACCGGACATTATGTCTGGCACCGCATCTCGGCGCGGCCGACGCGGGATGGCGAGGGGCGCATCACGGGCTGGTTCGGCACCTCGATCGACATCGACGTCTACAAGAAGACCGAGGCCGCCCTGCGCGAGAGGGAGCAGCATCTCGCGCAGTTGATCGACACGGTCCCGGCCATGATCTGGAGCATGACGGCGGAAGGCCGGCCCGCCTATCTCAACAAGCGGATGATGGAGGTGACTGGCGCCACGCTCGAGACGGTCACGGCGCCGGATGGGGCCCTCTCGTTGAGGAAGATGATCCACCCCAATTTTCTGGAACTGGCAGAACAGACCTTCATCAAATCCGTCACGACGGCGACGCCCTACAATATCAAATACCTTCAGCATCGAGCCGACGGCAGCTATCGATGGACTGAAACGCGTGCGGAAGCCCTGCGTGACGACGCAGGCAAGATCGTCCGCTGGTACGGCGTATCCGTCGATATCCATGACCTGATCACCACGCAGACGGAGCTGCACCTCCGGAAGCAGGAACTGACGCGGCTGGTCGATCTGGTGCCGAGCTTCCTCTGGCGGTTGACGCCCGCCGGGGAGCCGAATTTCTTCAACCGCCGCTTCCTCGATTTCCTGGGTCTTGACGAAGGCGGTCTTGAACAGCCCCAGACGGAGCCTTACGCGGCAGCCCTGAAGGCCGCCATCCATCCCGACGACGCCGAGCGTCTATGGGCCGAACTGAAGCAATGCCTGCTCTGCGGCCAACCTTTCTCGATGCGCTACCGCCTGCGCCGCCATGACGGCGTCTATCGCTGGATGGACGGACGCGCGGAGCCGCTGTGCGATGAAGGCGGCAGCATCATCCAGTGGCACGGCCTGTCCCACGACATCGACGATCAGCTTCGGGTGGAGGAGGCGCTCAGGGAGAGCGAACGTTCGCTGCGTCAGTTGGTCGAGACGCTGCCGGCCCTCATCTACTGCGCCGCACCGAACGGCGAGCCGATCTATCGAAGCGAGAAGCTGCGCGAGTTTCTCGGCTTCGGGCTCGGGGACAAGGATGAGGAGGGCAAGACACGACTGGCCGGTACCCTGGAGACGATCATCCATCCCGACGACCTCCCCGACGTCAAAGAGAAATATGGGTTCTCGCTGGCGACGGGCTCCTCCTATGCGATGAAACACCGCCTCCGCCGGGCTGATGGCGCGTATCGCTGGGTCGAGACGCGAACCGCGGCGATGCGAAATGTCGAGGGGGAGATCGTCCAGTGGAACGGCATCTGCTTCGAGATCGAAGATCAGGTGCGCGCACAGGAAGCGCTGACATTCACGCAGGAACGCCTGGCGCGCGCAGCCCAGGCCGCAAGCCTTGCGGAGCTCTCCGCCTCGATTGCCCATGAGGTCAACCAGCCGCTCGCCGCCGTGGTCGCCAATTCCCATGCCTGCCAGCGCTGGCTCACCTCGGACCCGCCCAATCTGGAGCGGGCGCAGAAGACCGTCGAGCGCATCATCCGCGATGCGAATTCCGCGTCCGACGTCGTCGGTCGGGTCCGCGCCCTGTTCAGGCAGACGGGCGAGGCGCGAAACCCCTGCCAGCTCGGCACCATTCTCGAAGAGGCCCGGGGTTTKATGACGGAAGAGGCGGCCCGGCGCCGCATCCGCATCGAGATCGACGTCGAGGCCGGGCTTCCGCCGCTGGACCTGGACCGGGTCCAGATCCAGCAGGTTCTCGTCAACCTGATCCGCAACGGCCTGGAGGCGATGGAGCCAGCGCAGCGCGGGGTGCTTCGCATCCGCTGCCTGCGCGCCGACGATCTCATCCGCACCGAAGTCCGGGACACGGGCGAGGGCATCGGAGCGCCTGAAAAGGTGTTCGAGCCGTTCTTCTCAACGAAACCCAATGGAATGGGCATGGGCTTGGCCATCTCTAGAACAATCATCGAAACCCATGGCGGACGTCTCTGGGCCGAGAACAATCAGCCCGGCGGGGCGACGTTCATCTTCACGCTGCCCGTTGAAACGAAGGCGGATCATGACCGCTGACGATATAATCGTGTTCATCGTCGACGACGACGCCGCTCTCCGGGAGGCGCTGGGCGAGCTGCTGGCGGCAAACGGCGTCCCGTCCATCCCGTTCGAGACGGCTGGCGACTATATCGGTGCGGACAAGCCTGATCTCCCGGCCTGCCTGATCCTCGACGTCGAGCTTCCCGATATCAACGGGCTCGCGCTGCAAAGGCAGATCGCACAGGGAAATCATCCGCCGATCGTGTTCATCACGGGGCATGGCGACATTCCGTCCTCGGTCGCCGCCATCAAGCATGGCGCCGTCGATTTCCTGACCAAGCCCTTCAGCGATGTGGCGCTCATGAGCGCGATCCGCGCGGCGATCGCGCAGGATCTGGAAACCAGGGCGAAGCGCGGCGAACTCGCACTGCTGAGGCAGCGCTATCGCGAGCTCTCCCCTCGGGAGCGCGAAGTCCTGCCTCTCGTGGTGAGCGGGCTCCTCAACAAGCAGGCGGCGGCCGCGCTCGGCATCAGCGAAGTCACCCTTCAGATCCACAGAAGGAACGTCATGCAGAAAATGTCGGCGTCATCGCTCGCCGACCTGGTGCGAATTGCGGAGCGGTTGGAAATCCCGATCCAGCATTCGCGCCGGATGGGAGGAGCCTGAGCGTGAGCAAGCAGAGACATGTCGTGGCCGTGGTCGATGACGATCCGAGATTGCTCGAGTCGCTCGAGGACCTGCTCGAGTCGGCCGGCTATGCGGTTCGCAGCTTCCCCTCCGCGGCAGGGCTGATCGGGGCGGGCCTCTCCGGGTTGGATCTCCTCATCACGGATATCGGAATGCCGGGGATGGACGGCTTCGAGCTGCGTGACCTCGTAAACCGGGAACGCCCGAACCTGCCGGTCTTTCTCATCACCGGGCGCCACGAGATTGCCGGGCAGATCAGGGCGCGCGCCGTGGAGAGCTTCTTCTGCAAGCCCTTCGACGGCCAGGCCCTGCTCACGGCGATCGCCAGAGCCTTGCGTCAATAGAGAGGTGGAAGGTGGACATGATCGTTGACCGCTCGCTTGCCCGAAATTCCGTGCCGCGCTCGGCCCAGCGCCAGGCCGAGGCGGAGCAGCCCCTCGTCATCATCGTCGATGACGACGCTTCGGTGCGAGAAGCGTTGTCCGAGCTGATGCTGTCGGCCGGCTTCCAGGCGGTGTCGTTTGGATCGACACAGGCCTTGCTGGAGACCGGCGCACTCGACAAGCCGGGGTGCCTGATCCTCGACGTGCGCATGCCCGGCTCCAGCGGGCTCGACCTCCAGCGCCAGCTGACAGCGAATGGACATCCCAAGCCGATCATCTTCCTGACCGCGCATGGCGACATCCCCATGACCGTTCAGGCCATGAAGGCCGGCGCGGTCGACTTCCTGAAGAAGCCGGTCCGCGACCAGACGCTACTGGACGCCGTCAGCGCCGCGATTGCGCTGGATGCGGCGCGACGGGCGGAAGCGGCGAGGGTCAAGGGCCATGCCGAGCGCCTGCAGACCCTGACGCCGCGGGAGCGCGAGATCATTCAGGAGGTCGCGCGCGGCCGTCTCAACAAGCAGATCGCCTTCGACCTCGGCATCAGCGAGGTAACGGTCAAGCTGCACAGGGGCAACCTGATGCGGAAGATGGAGGTCGCCTCCATCGGCGAACTGATCCGGGCCTGGGAGGCCTTGCCCGTCGGACTGCGCGAGGCGCAGGCGGCCTAGGTGACGCGGAGTTGGAGCGCCGCTCCCGGGGGAAAGGCGGGGATGCTCCAGCCTTGACGAAGGCGAGGGCGCGGCAATCCCGCCGCCGCGCCGCGATCATCGGGATTTTCGGCGCGGGGGAGGGCGTAGGGCCTCTGCGGCGATCAGGTCAGCGAGATGCCGCCATCGACGGCGAGGTTGACGCCCGTGACGAATGCGCCCTCGGCGGAGCAGAGAAAGAGGGCTGCCTGCGCGAGTTCTTCGGCCTTGCCCATCCGGCCGAATGGGATCATCCGTGCGGCCTGCGCTTCGACCTGCGGCTGCGCTTGGGGAGCGACGCCGAGCTTTGCGAGGATCGGTGTGTCGGTCGGGCCGGGGCTGAGCACATTCACGCGGATGCGCCGATCCTTGAACTCCAGCGCCCAGTTGCGGGCGAACGCCTCGATCGCGGCCTTGCTGCCAGCGTAAACCGCGTGGCCCTCCAGCACCTTGCGGCTCGCGACCGAGCTCGTCAGCAGGATCGCGCCGCCATCACGCAGCAAGGGGGCCATCGTCTGCACACCGAAGAAGGTGCCGCGCGCGTTGGTGAAGAATTGCGCGTCATAGTCAGCCATCGTCACGGCGGAACTGGGCTGAATGCGGATGCCGCCCGCATTCGCCACATAGATATCGGCCTTTCCGAACCGCTCCGCGACCAGCGCGGCGACACGCTCATGCGTGACGACATCGGCAACGTCACCGGCAAGGCCGATGACCTGACGCCCCAGTGCCGTGACCGCTTCGTTGACTGCGGTTTCGCGCCGTCCGACGATCACGACCTTCGCGCCTTCGGCTGCGAAGAGACGCGCTGTCGCGAAGCCGATGCCGCTATTGCCGCCGGTGATCACGGCGATCTTGCTCGACAGTTTTCCCATGTGGACCTCCATTTGGATGATCCGAAGCTGGGCCGGTCTGCGCTGAAATCAAATCATGCGAAAGGTATTATATCCTATACCTCTGTATAGAGTGGATCGACCTGGGGCGTATTGATCGAAAACGACAATAACTTCAGGATCGAATTGCCTCGAAAACCGCTTGTTGCGTGAGTGTTTCTGCGGTTTCGGGGTCGACGGTTCGGGGCGTCTGCGATGAATTCGTCTTCCTGAAGTCTTCAGGTCGTCGCTGAATATTTTAGCCTTGGAGGCGTCGATGCCGAACAAAGCCTTTTCCTGCCCGCCCGACCTCACTCGGCGGGATCTCCTGCGCGGCACGGCCGGCATGGCGGCGGCCGGAGCGCTTCCGTTCCCTGCTTTCGCACAACCCGCCATCGCGCCCCCTCACAACAGCAGAAGGAGCCAACGCATGAACTACGTGACGACCAAGGATGGCGTCGAGATCTTCTACAAGGACTGGGGCCCGAAATCGGCCCAGCCGCTTGTCTTTCACCATGGCTGGCCGCTCAGTTCGGACGACTGGGACGCCCAGATGCTCTTCTTCCTGGCGCAGGGCTTCCGGGTCGTCGCTCACGACCGGCGTGGACATGGCCGCTCCAGCCAGGTCAGCGAGGGCCATGACATGGACCATTACGCCGCCGACGCCGCGGCCGTCATCGAGCATCTCGACCTGCGCAACGCCGTTCATATCGGCCACTCCACGGGTGGGGGCGAGGCGACGCGCTATGTCGCGCGCCATGGCCGGAGCCGCACCGCAAAGCTCGTCCTCATCGGCGCGGTCCCGCCGATCATGGTCAAGACGGACCGCAATCCCGGCGGCCTGCCGCTCGAGGTCTTCGACGGCTTTCGGCGGAGCCTCGCCGCCAATCGCAGCGCGTTCTACACCGATCTCGCGGCGGGTCCGTTCTACGGCTYCAATCGGGCCGGGGTCGAGGCGGATCCCAGCCTCGTCCAGAACTGGTGGCGCCAGGGCATGATGGGCGCTGCCAAGGCGCAGCATGACGGCATCAAGGCCTTTTCCGAAACCGATTTCACCGAGGACCTCAAGGTGATCGAGGCGCCGGCTCTTGTCATGCATGGCGATGACGATCAGGTCGTCCCGATCGGCGCCAGCGCACCGCTTTCGGCCAAGCTGCTGAAGCGGGCGACGTTGAATATCTACAACAAGTTGCCGCACGGCATGGCGACCACCCACGCCGATATTGTCAACAAGGACATCCTCGCATTCATCCGAGGTTGACGATCGAGGACGAGGCGGCGAACGAAACCGCCTCGTCCTCATTGCAGTCCCCGGGCGTCAGGCGTGGCTCTCCGAAGCCGGGCGCGACCTCGCTCGGAGGTCAGGCAGAGGAACGTGCCGGTGTGACCGCGGCCCCGCCGGCTGGCTCCTGGGACCGGGCCGGCGTCTCTGTTGCGGGAGCCTCTGCGTCGCCGTCCTCCTGCTGGTCGCCCGGCCGCCTGGTCCTGAGCAGCCTGAGCACGAACACRAAGAAGACCGGTACGAAGAATATCGCGAGCACGGTCGCCGAGATCATGCCGCCCAGCACGCCGGTGCCGAGCGCGTTCTGGCTGGCGGCGCTCGGGCCGGTCGCGATCGCCAGCGGCACGACACCGAGGGCGAAGGCAAGCGAGGTCATGATGATCGGCCTGAAGCGCACTTTCGCCGCATCCGCCGCCGAATCCAGCAGCGACCGGCCCTCGGCATAGTAGTCCTTGGCGAACTCGACGATCAGGATCGCGTTCTTGGCGGAGAGGCCGATGATCGCGATCAGCCCGACCTTGAAGTAGATGTCGTTGGGCATCCCCCTCAGCATGACGGCGAGCACGCAACCAATGATGCCCAGCGGCACGACCAGCATCACCGAGAGCGGGATCGACCAGCTTTCGTAGAGACCGGCGAGCAGCAGGAACACGAAGAGGATGCTGAGCGCAAACAGCATGGGCGCTTGCGAGCCGGACTTGATCTCCTCCAGCGATTGCCCGGTCCATTCGAACCCGAACCCGCCCGGCACTTCGGCAACGAGCCGCTCCATCTCGGCGATGGCCGCGCCCGAGGACTGGCCGGGAGCCGGCTCGCCGGTGATCCGGACGGTGGGATAGCCATTATAGCCCACGATCTGCGGAGCGCCCTTCTGCCACTGCGCGATCGCGAAGGACGACAGCGGAACCATCCCGCCTTGCGCGTTGCGAACGTTGAGCTTGAGCAGGTCCTCAGCCTGGAGACGGTCGCGGTCGCGCCCCTGGACGATCACCCGCTGCATGCGTCCGGCGTTGGGGTGGTCATTGACATAGGACGAGCCGAGATTGGCGGTGATCGTGGTGTTGATGTCGGTGAAGGTGACGCCGAACGTGTTGGCCTTCTCGCGGTCGATGACGAGCAGAAGCTGCGCGGCGTCCGGCATGCCCTCGATCCGCAGGCCCGTGACCACGTTGCTCTTGGCGGCGCGGGCCAGCAGGTCAGCGGCCGCTGTGGCGAGCGCCCGCTGGCCGGCGCCGGCGCGGTCCTGGAGGCGGAAGGCAAAGCCGTTCGTCGTGCCAAAACCCTCGATCGGCGGCGGCGACAGGGCAAAGGTCGTCGCGTCCTTCAGGCCAAACAGCTGGGCATTGGCGCGGTCCGCCACGGCCTGGGCCGTGCTGTCGGCGCCACGCTCGCTCCAGTCCTGCGCGAGATAGACCACCATGACCCGACCGGCCCRCTTCGCCAGGCTAACGACGCTGCGGGAATATCCCGCGGTCACCCGGTCGAAGCAGCGGTCGAACCAGCCGCCGAGCCCCTTCTTCTCGTGATGTCCCTTGGCGATCGGCTTCAGGAACGTCGCGCACAAAGCCGGCGTCAGCGACAAGGCGAGGAAGGCCGAGAACAGGATCGAGACGACCATGGTCAGGCTGAACTGGCGGTAGATGATGCCGGTCGATCCGGGGAAGAAGGCCATCGGGATGAAGACGCTGGCGAGCACGAGCGTGATGCCGAGGATCGCGCCGGTGATCTGGCCCATGGCCTTCTGCGTCGCCGCGCGCGGGGACAGGCCTTCCTCGGCCATGATKCGCTCGACATTCTCGACGACGACGATGGCGTCGTCGACGAGGATACCGATGGCGAGCACCATCGCAAACATCGTCAGCACGTTGATCGAGAACCCGGTCGCGAACATGACCGCGCAGGTGCCCAGCAGCGCGACCGGCACGACCAGTGTCGGGATCACGGTGTAGCGGATGTTCTGAAGGAAGATCAGCATCACGATGAAGACGAGCCCGACTGCTTCCAGCAGCGTGAAGAGCACCTTCTTGATCGAGGCCGAGACGAAGGGACTGGTATCGTAGGGAATCGACTGCTCGACGCCCTTGGGGAAGAACCGCGAAAGCTCGGCGAGCTTGTCGCGGATCGCCTGCGAGGTCGCGACCGCGTTGCCGGTGGACGAGAGCTGGATGCCGACCGCCGCGCTCGGCTTGCCGTTGAGACGGCTGCTGAAATTGTAGTTCTCCGCGCCGAGCTCGATGCGCGCGACGTCGCGCAGCCGAACGGTGCTGCCGTCGGCATTGGCGCGCAGTACGATCTCGCCGAACTCGGCCGTGTTTGCGAGCTGACCCTTGACGAGCACCGTCGCGGTCAGGTCCTGACCGACCGGGTTCGGCGCGGCGCCGATCTGGCCGGCCGCCACCTGGGCGTTCTGCGCGCTGATCGCGGCCGTGATGTCGTCGGCGGTCAGCTTCAGGCCGACCATCTTCACCGGGTCGATCCAGACGCGCATGGCGCGCTGGGCTGCGAAGAGCTGCGCCCGGCCGACACCCTCGATGCGCCGAAGCTCGCCGAGCACATTGCGGTTGAGGTAGTCGCCGAGCGCGACCTCGTCCATTTGTCCGTCCAGCGAGGTCAGCGAGACGATCATCAGGAAGCCCGCGGATGCCTCCTCGACGGAAACGCCCTGCGTGGTGACCGCCCGCGGAAGCCGGGACTCGACCCGCTTGATCGCGTTCTGGACCTTGACCGAAGCCTGATCGATATCGGTGCCGGGCTGGAAGGTCGCGTTGATCGAGACCGAACCGGAGGTATCCGAGGTCGACTCGAAATAGATCAGACCGGCGACGCCGTTCAGCTCCTCCTCGATCAGGCGGGTCACGCCCTGGTAGATCTCCTGGGGCGAGGCGCCGGGATAGGCGGTCGAGATCGTCAGCTGCGGCGGCGCGACCTTGGGGTACTGCGCGATCGGCAGGAAGGGCAGGGCCAGCGCGCCGGCGATGCAGATGAACAGCGCGAAGACCCAGGCGAGGATCGGCCGCCGAATGAAGAACTGTGCCATGTCAGGACCTATCGGCTCTTGGAGCCGGCACTATCGGTCGCGGGCGACCAGGGCTCGGGCGCCAGTTTCGCGCCGGGCTGGAGTTTCTGGACGCCGTCGACGGCGACCTTATCGCCGGCCTTGAGGCCGGACAGGACGAGCCAGTCGGAGTCGATCGCCTCCCCGAGCTCGACGTCGCGCGCCTCGGCGGTATTCTCAGGCGTGATCACGTAGACCTGGGCTCGCCCCTCCTGCGTGCGGACGACGGCGCGCTGCGGCACGGTGATCGCGCCCTCCCGGACCGCCTGCTCGAGACGGACGCGGACATACATGCCGGGCAGCAGATCGCCCTTCGCGTTCGGGAACTCGGCACGCAGCGTCACCTGGCCGGTCGTCGCGTCGACGCTGGCACTGGCGAACAGCAGGGAACCGGCCTGCGCATAGGTCGCGCCATCGTCGAATACCAGCTCGACGCGGGCTTTGCCCGGCTCCGGGCTGGCGAGCTTGCCCGCGTCGACCGATCGCTTCAATGCCAGGAGTTCCTGGGCCGACTGCGTGAAATCCGCGTAGACAGGGTCGATCTGCTGGATCAAGGCCAGGTGTTGGGTGGCGTCGGCGGTGACGAGCGCGCCCTCGGTGACCAGGGCTGCCCCGATGATGCCGGTGATGGGGGCCCGGACCTGGGTGTAATCCAGGTTGATCTTCGCCTCGGCCAGCGCGGCTTCGGCCAGCCCGACATCCGCGTTGGCCTGGGCGAGCGCCAGTTCCGCGTTCTCGAAATTGATCCCGCTCGCCACTTCGCGCTCGCGCAGCGTCTTCTGGCGCGCGAGCTGCTGCTCGGAATTGGCCTTGAGGGCCTTGGCCTTCTGAAGGGCGGCCTGCGCGCTCGCGACCCTGACCTCGAAGAGCTTGGGATCGATCCGGTAGAGCACGTCCCCCTGCCTGACGAGGGTGCCCTGCTGGAAGACGCGCTCCAGCAGAATGCCCGAGACCCGGGCGCGGACCTCGGCGACGCGCGTCGCGGCGATGCGGCCGGGCAGGTCGCGGACGACCGGAACCGCGCGCGGCTCGACCTGAAGGACGGCAACGGCAGGCGGCGGCATCTGGGACGGGTCCTGGGCGTTCGCTGCCGCCACCGTCATGGACAGGATGACCGCGACGGCGCCAAACCGGCGCAATAGGGATTGCTCCCCGACCTTCGACAGGCGGGAAGGACGCAAAACAGATTGGGAATTCATGGGGAAGCCGGAGTTTCTGGGATGAGTTCAAAAATGCTTTTGATGCCGTTCAGGATGGCGGCGCGTTCGGACGGATCGAACTCGCGGAACCCCTGATATTCGATGGAGGAAAGCCCAAAGAGGGCGAGATAGGCCATCAGGGACGCGAAGGGCTTGTCGGTCCCGGCCTGGATCGCATCGAGGTCGCGGGAGAGCCAATCGCGCATGCTGCGCTGAAAGGCATCTTGGTGGGACGCCGCCGCGCTGACCGCCATCGCAATGGCGCGTTCGTCCTCGGAGGGCTGCCCCGCGGCGGTGGCCTCGATCCTGCCGAAAAGTTCGGGATTAGGGGTCGCGACGGCTGCCGCTACGGCGGCGGCCACCTTCTTGTCGTCGGCCTTGATGATCCGCCCGATGAGGGCCTCGAGCACGGCGCCTTTGGACTTGTAGTCATAGAGGACGCTGGATTTTGCGATCCCAGCCTCCTTGGCGACGGCATCGATCGAGAGGCCAGCCGCGCCGCGGCTGAGCACGACCCGCTCCGCCGCGTTCAGGACCTCTTCTGGATCGTGCTTTCTGTGTCTGCCCATATCGATTTCCTGGCCAAGGCGGGAAACCGCCCGGCCTCATTGTGATATTTATATACGAACGTTCGTACGGAAAAACAATCCTTCTCCGCCGAGGAGGCGAGGGGCGGGAATAGGGTATCGCGCGGCCCGTTTTGACGCGCGAGAGGGACTGGTCCGTCCATCGCCCCTGCGGCGGGCCAGTCCCATTGATCAGAACACTTGGATTGCCCGATCGTTGCCGATTGGCTCGCGTGTCAGTTTGATCGCTGAATGGCACTGATCATCGGCGGCCAGTGGCCCGTGCCGATGGCTGCACGAAAGGTGGTTTCCGCCAACCCGCTTGCCGACCCGCCTGAGCGGCACCGAGTTGGAAAATCAACCCTTGTCGATTTCCGCCGCGGCGATCTCCGCGACGCGAAGGGTGGGCGCGATATGTTCGGTTTCCCCATCCTCGATGAGCCAGACCGCCGAAAGCCCCGCCCAGGCGAGAATCCAGCGAAGCAAGCGGCCGCGTTCCAGCTGTGCGGCATGAGCGACGACGTCCACCTGTCGGGCGAGGCGACCACGCGCCGTGGCGACCGGATGATCCGGATTGCAGAAGAGATTGGCGTAATCGAAGCCGCGTTCGCCTCGCAGGCCCTTGGGATCGATTGCGAGCCAGCCTCGTTCTGCGAAATCAAGGATGTTCGCGTGATGAATGTCGCCATGCAGCGGGACGACATCGCGCGGATCGGCCAGAAGCATGCGTGCGGCCTCGGCGCATCGGACGAAGATCCCGCCCTGAGGTGCAGCATGGAGCGCCCGAAACCAGTCGGAGAGCGGGACAAGATTCGATGGAGGCGCTGCACGCGGCTTGTGAAGCTCGGCAACGGCCCTGCAGAGCACGACGCTCGCTTCATCATCCCTTCCATGCTCCGCCATCGCAGCGAGCGAGCGGTTGCCGGTCGCGCGTTCGAGCAGGATCGCATCATCGTGGTGTTCAATGACGCGAGCAGCCCCGATCCCATTCCACCAGATCAGGAGGCCCRCACCCCGCTTTTCCTCAGGCACCGTCGCGATCTTCAGCATGGGCCGGCTCGCCGTTCCAACGAACCGGGAGGAGGCGGCTGGTCCGTGTCAGGATCGGCTCGCCGTCTTCAGCCAGCGCCCAACGACGAATGTAAGGGGTGAAGTCGCTCTCGATCGCCATGATCTTCTTCAGTGTCAAACGGAGGGTTGCGGGTGATGCAAGGCAGCCGCCTGGCCTGGAATGTCCTCGTTCAGGCAAGCGCATGATGTGACAAATCCCTGAAGCGGGGAACTTGTCTGCCGGGCCGTTCGTTGCCCCCCGTCCAGGCGTCGACAAGGTCCCTTCCGTGAGCAGCATCTTCCTCCCGCTTCTCAGGCGGATCAGGCCAAGCGAGACGTCGGCCCCGGCGATCGCGTCCGACCAGACGCTGAGCAGTTTTGTCTGGCGCGCCAGCGGCGCCCATCAGTTCTATGTCGGCCTGATCGCGATGGCGGTGGCGCTGCTCAACTTCGCGCCGATCGATCTCCAACGGCGGATCGTGGATGTGGCGATCGCCAACCGGGACGTCCGGACCTTGCTTTTCCTGGGGGCGCTCTATCTCGCCATCGTCCTGCTCCAGGCGGCGTTGAAATATGCGCTTCTGGTCTATCAGGGCTGGGTCAGCGAAAGCGTCGTGAAAAAGTCGCGCGACCACTTGACGGTCGTTGCCACCGAGAGGGCATCGTCCGACGGGAACACGAGCGGGCAGACGGTCAATGTCATCGGCCGGGAAATCGACGGTGTCGGCGGCTTCGTCGGGGTCGGCATCTCGGAATTCGTCGTCAACCTGACCTTCCTTTGCGTGATCCTCGGCTACATGCTGTACATCCAGCCGCTGATCGCGCTGATCAGCATGGTCTTCCTGTTGCCGCAGGTCTTCCTCGCACTTTACATGCAGGCCGACCTCAACACGCTCGTCGAGCGGCAGGTCGGGCTGGTGCGCAAGCTCGGCGACGAAACCGTCGCCCAGAGCGGGAGCGGGGCCCGGAGCGGTCCAGAATCCAAGCCGACTCCGACGGAGTCCGCCACGATCCATGCGATCTTCCGCAACCGAATCCGGTTCTATGTCCTCAAATACGGGCTGAAGACCTTGCTGAACGTCGCGAATGCCATCGGTCCGCTGATGGTTCTCATCGTCGGGGGCTGGATGGTGATCCAGGGGCAGACGACGATCGGCACCGTCGTCGCCTTCATCTCGGGCCTGGAGCGCCTTTCCAGTCCCTTGCGCGACCTGCTCAACTTCTACCGCGAGTACCAGCAGGCGAAAGTCCAGTACCAGATGATCGGACGCTGGGTCGAAGGCAAGACCTGAGCCGGATCGAGGCCGGGTTTTCCRCGCGGGGCAGGGGCGCTGCCACGGCTTCACCCGTTTCCCGGATCAGCGCCAGGGCTGTCGAATGGTCCGGCCTCAGTGTTGCAGGCGGGATCATCGCCGAAGCTTTTTTGGGAATGCTACGGTCGGGACCGAAGCATTTATCCGCCCGATGCTGCCATAAGCGCCTGAGCCGCGTCAGGAGCTTCATCATGTCCTCTCTTTCAGCGAAGCCACCGTTCTTCGGCTGGCATATCGTCGCTGCGACCTTTGTTCTGGCGGCATTCGGGTGGGGCGTCGGTTTCTACGGGCCGCCGATCTACCTGCAAACCGTCGTCGAACGGACCGGCTGGTCGGTGGCCTTGGTCTCAGCGGCTGTCACCCTGCACTTTCTGGTCGGAGCGGTCGTCATCGCCAATCTGCCGCGCCTCTATCGAAGCCTGAGTGTTCCCGTGGTGACGGCTCTCGGGGCGGCCTTGCTTGCTGCCGGGGTCGTCGGCTGGGCGATGGCCAGCGAGCCGTGGCAACTCTTCTGCGCAGCTCTGTTGAGCGGCGTGGGCTGGGTTGCGATGGGCGCCGCAGCCGTCAATGCGATCATCTCCCCCTGGTTCGTGAGTTCTCGCCCTGCGGCTCTCTCGATGGCCTATAACGGAGCCAGTATCGGCGGCGTGATTTTCTCACCTCTATGGGTCGCTCTCATCCTCGCCATCGGTTTTCTCAAGGCGGCGATCGTGGTCGGCGTGACGATGATCGCCGCTATTCTCTCCCTGTCGATTTTTGTGTTTTCAAAGACTCCCGAGCGACTGAGCCAGTTTCCTGACGGCATTCGGCCAGACGCAGGTCCGGCTGCGGTCAGCGCTTCGGCTGCGGCGGCCATGCCAAAGGGATCGCTGTGGCGGGACCGTCGTTTCCTGACGCTGGCGGCAGGGATGGCGTTGGGTCTGTTCGCCCAGATCGGCCTTCTCGCCCATCTGTTCTCCCTGCTCGTCCCGGCGATCGGGCCTCAAAATGCCGGGCTGGCCATGGGCGGCGCAACGATCGCCGCGATCGCAGGCAGGACGGTGGTCGGCCTCGTCATGCCTGCCTCGGCGGACCGCCGCCTCGTCGCCTGCGCGAGCTATGCGGTCCAGATCGGCGGGTCATTGACCTTCCTGATCGCGGGCGATGCCAACGCAACGCTGATGATCATGGGCGTCATTCTGTTCGGTGCGGGGATTGGCAATGCCACATCCCTGCCACCGCTCATCGCACAGGTCGAATTCGGCAAGGCAGACGTTGCCCGCGTCGTTCCACTGATCGTTGCCATCGGACAGGCAAGTTATTCCTTTGCGCCGGCCGTGTTCGGCGCTCTGCGGACGCTGTCGCCAACCGGACTGTCGAGCTTCGATGGGGCAGCGCTGTTTGCGGTCGCTGCCGTGGTGCAAGCAGCCGCCATTGCCTGTTTCCTATGGGGGCGCCAAAGGCGCTCGCTGCCAGGCGCGACCGCATGACGGAGACAGGCCCCTTGGACCTGGCAGGGGCGAACCCTGTGCGGCTAGCCCTCGCCACCTGCGTCGGACAGCACCCTTGCCGGCACGGGGAGGACGGTCGCCCTCTGGCCGTTTTGCGTGGCCAGCCATTTCAGATAGCGCAGGCGTGCCGCCACCGTGTTGCTGCGATGGGTGTTTTGCAGCCACTCAAGATACTCGGCGAGGCGAACGGTGATGATCTGGACGGTCTTGCCCTTGGCCAGAAGCAGCTCCGTCGCGGCAGCGAACTGGCGCTTCCATTCGGGATAGGAGCGGGGGATCCTGGGGTCCTTGCCGACCATGTCCAGCAAGGCAGGAAAGTCATCTTCCGAATACCACGGTACCAGCACGGTGTCGTAGTAATCGAACTTCCGCATGGCTGTGTCCGCCCAGCAATCGGAAAGCGTCGCCCACCTGCGATCCTACCAGTTCTCCAGCTGGTTTACGAGTTGCGCGCAGTGCCTCACCGGTTTGCGCGCGGGCGAGTTGCAGATCTCGGGATATCCGGTCGGCGCCATCACGAAGGATGCAAGCCCTCCGTCGGGCACGGAAAGCCCGTTTCAAGCCCGTTTCCTGGGCTCTGCCCCGATCCCGCCCCGGCGCGGGGATCGGCCGTTTCCTTCGCGCCCATTCGGTCAGGCGCGCCTAGGCGCTGGCCGGCAAGGATTTCAGCGTCCTGATGATCTCGCTCTCGGTATAGGGTTTTCGAAAGAACCGGGCCCGCTCAGGCAATTTCTGAGGGTCGACCCGGACATGGCCCGAGGTCACCATCAGCCCGATCGGCGGCCATTTCTCGCGCACGACCTCGACCAGCTGCAGGCCGTTCAGCGAGCCCGGCATCTCGACATCGGTGAAGAGGATGCGGACATCGTCGCGTTGCTCGAGAATGGCCAGGGCCTCGTCGGCGGTCGCTGCCTCGACGGCGAGGTAACCGGCCTCCTCGACGAGCAAGGCCGCATACATCCTGATGATCGGCTCGTCGTCGACAACGAGAACAACCGGCTTTTCCGCGTCTGTAGGCACTGGGCTTCTCCTGAACCGCCTTCTTGTCGCGGCGGTAGAGGTCCAACGGCTCATGGACCGGAACGTTCCGCCGTCGCGCCTGCTTTGGGCGCTACGGACAATGCAGGCTGTTGGCATGGCCGGCGGAGCGCTCCCTCGTGAAGCTGCCCGCCTGGCCGCGCGTGCCGGCAGCGGAAGCGGAGCGCGGGTGAATGGCGGCAGGCGAGGTGCCTCAGCAGCGCCTTGGACCGGCGAAGATTCCCGGCCCCTGGCCCGCCAGCCGGGGTCCTCCCGGCGTTCGTGTCTGATTGGCCTTGACCTCGCTGCCGCCCCGGCTCCAGACTGCGCGGATCCAAGGAGATCCCCGGCAAGGGGCTGAGAAACCGCTGGCAGACCGGGTGTTCCCCGGAGAGGCGCGCGGAAATCCTTCGAACCTGATCCGGCTCATACCGGCGGAGGGATGGAGCGTCGCGGCACTTGCCGGCAGCCGAAGGGCTGCCAGATCTCCTTCCCCGAGCGGGCGAGGAGTTTGCCTATGCGAGGCCCGCCACACACCACCCTTCGCCGATCTGGCGACGCTTCCGGGCCCGTCGCCTGCGAGGCGCCGGCCGCCACCGATATCGCCATCATTGGCGGCGGCCTGATCGGTTTGTCCATCGGCTGGCGGCTGGCCCGGCGCGGGCTCGATGTGACCGTTTTCGAGCGTGGCACGATCGGGCAAGGGGCAAGCCTTGCCGCGACCGGCATGCTGGCCGCGGCCGCCGAGCTGGAGCCGGGCGGCGAGGAGCAGCTGCCACTGGCGCTCGAAAGCCAAAGGCTCTGGCCGGGTTTTGCGCGCGAGCTCGAAGCCGAGAGCGGGCTCGGCGTCGACTATCGCCGGGACGGTGTCCTGCTGGTCGCGCTGGGGCGTGAGGAGGTCGAGCGCCTGCGTTTCCGCCATGACATGCAGCGGCGCGCCGAGGTCGAGGCTGCATGGCTTAGCGGGGCGCAATGCCGCGAACGCGAGCCCGGGCTGAGGCCCTCGGTCGTTGCCGGCATTCTCTGCCCGGCCGACCATCAGGTCGATCCGCCGCGCGTCATGGCGGCGCTACGACGCTCCTGTCTCGCGGCCGGAGGGCACCTGGTCGAAGCCTGCGAGGCCGAGCCGGAGCTGGCCGGCGGCCGCGCTCTCGGCGTCTCGACGCCGCGCGGGCTCTGCAAGGCCCCGATCGTGATTGCGGCCGCCGGCGCCTGGACCCGATTTCAGGGGCTCGACATCCCCGTCCGCCCGCTCAAGGGTCAGTCACTCGCCCTGCGCAGCACGCCCGAGACCGGCACGCTCGCGCGTGTCGTCTGGACCGAGCAGGTGCATCTCGCTCCCAAGAGCGACGGCACTCTCCTCGTCGGCGCCACCATGGAAGAACGCGGCTTCGACGACAGCGTGACCGCTGGCGGCGTCTATGCCCTGCTCGACGGCGCCCGGCGCGCACTGCCCTCGATCGAGGAGATGCCGGTCGAGGCGATCTGGTCCGGCTTCCGCCCGACCTCGATCGACGATGCGCCGATCCTTGGTGAGACGGGGATAGCGGGCCTGCTCGTTGCGACCGGCCATCACCGCAACGGCTATCTGCTCGCCCCCGTCACGGCAGCCGCGATCGAGCAACTCCTCGTCGAGAATCGCATCACGGGTCCGGCCGCGTCATTCGGCCAGGCGCGCTTCACCCCCTGTCTGGAGGCAACCTCATGAAACTCATCATCAATGGCAAGGACCGCGATAGCGCAGCGGAGAATCTGGCGGCGMTTTGGCAGGAGGAGACGGCCGAGATGGACTTGCCGGGTCCGCAGGGCTTCGCGATCGCGCTCAATGGCACCGTGGTCCGGCAGGTCGACTGGGCGCAGACGCCTCTGTCGCGCAACGACCGCGTCGAAATCATCCGTGCCTTCGCAGGGGGCTGACATGAGCACTCCGATCGAGGCCCTCACCATGGCGGGCACGGCATTGTCGTCGCGGCTCCTCATTGGCACGGCCGGCTATCCGAGCCAGCGCATCATGGTCGATGCCATCGAGGCCAGCGGTTCGGATCTTGTCACGCTCTCCCTGCGTCGCATTTCGCTGCAGGGCCATGGCTCCGACACGGTGCGCCTGCTTGCCGGCCGCCGCTTCCTGCCCAACACGGCAGGCTGCGAAACCGCGCGCGACGCCATCCTCACCGCCGAGCTTGCACGCGAGGCGCTTGGCACCAACTGGATCAAGCTCGAGGTGATCGGCGATCGCGAGACGCTCTATCCCGATGTCGGT
Source organism: Allobosea sp. 01N443 (assembly GCF_056399325.1). NCBI lineage: Bacteria > Pseudomonadati > Pseudomonadota > Alphaproteobacteria > Hyphomicrobiales > Alloboseaceae > Allobosea > Allobosea sp. 01N443. The sequence continues at coordinate 2,639 of NZ_JBFTRC010000112.1, read as the reverse complement.
GAGCTGCTGGAGGCGACGCGCCAGCTCGTCGACAAGGGCTTCGTCGTCCTGCCCTATTGCAACGACGATCCGGTGATTTGCGCTCGCCTGGCTGATCTCGGGGCCGCCGCCGTGATGCCGATGGGGTCGCTGATCGGCTCGGGCATGGGCGTCGCCAATCCGGCCAATCTCGAGCTGATCTGTGCCCGCTCGCCCGTGCCCGTGATCGTTGATGCCGGCATCGGCACGGCCTCCGACGCGGTGATCGCCATGGAATGCGGCGCGAGCGGGGTTCTGCTCAACACCGCCGTCGCCAAGGCCGATGATCCGGTGCGAATGGCACTCGCCATGCGTCACGCCGTCGAGGCCGGCTGGAACGCCCGCTTGGCGGGGCGCATTCCGCGGYGTGGGCGGGCTCAGCCGTCCAGCCCGCAGCTCGGGCTTGTGGGGTCGTGAACAGGCTGCCCGACCGGCTGCTCGTCGTCACCGACCGGCATCAGGCCGTGAAGCCTTTGCCGCAGCTTGTCTCTGCGGCGCTCGCCGGCGGGGCACGCTGGATCTGGCTGCGCGATCGCGATCTCGATCAGCCGGAACGCCGCAGCCTGGCGCAGCAGCTGCATGAGCTCGTGAGCATGGCGGATGCGGTTCTGACGATCGGCGGTGATGTTGATCTCGCCGCCCGGGTCGGGGCACGGGGCGTCCATCTGCAATCGGCTGGGGCGATCTCCGCGGCCCGCGCCGTGCTCGGCGTCTCCGCGCTGATCGGCGTTTCCGCGCATGACGAGGCCGATGTCCGGGCGGCAGCAGCGGCAGGCGCCGATTATGTCACGGTAAGCCCGATCTTCACGACGGCGAGCAAGCCCGGCTATGGCCCGGCCCTGGGCCTGACCGTGCTGCGGCGCTGGGCAGCGATCGGGCTGCCGGTCGTGGCCCTTGGCGGCATCACCTGCGACCGCGCGCCACTCTGCATCGAGGCTGGTGCTGTGGGCGTTGCAGTGATGGGGKAGGTGATGCGAGCCGTGGATACGGCCACGACCATTCGCAGCCTTCGCGCCTGCGCGCTGATGAGTCCACGCGCTGGTGTATGAGCAGGTCGAAACGAGAGGAATGGCCTGCGCCGATGCGACGGATCGTGATCCTGGGGAATGCCGGCAGCGGCAAGTCGACGCTCGCGCGAGCACTGGGCAAGCGCCTTGCGCTGCCGGTCGTGCATCTCGACCGCCTGTTCTGGGAAGCCGGCTGGACAAAGGCCGAGCCCGGGCTCTTTCGGGATCGCGTGCGGGACGCCGTGTCCGGCGATGCCTGGATCTGCGAGGGCAACTACTCCCGCCAGACCTTCGAACTGAGGCTGCCGCGCGCCGATATCGTCATCTGGCTCGACACCCCGCGGACGACCTGCCTGGCCCGCGTCCTCTGGCGCTGCATCCTGAACCGGCCGCGGCCGGATCTCCCCGATGGCTGCACCGAAAAGCTGGATGCGGAATTCCTCGGCTTCCTCCGATATGTCTGGGCCTTCGATAGGGACAAGCGACCGCATATCGAGCGCGAGCGGGTCGCGACGGCCGCCAATGTCCCGGTGGTCTATCTCCGCGACGCCGGACAGATCTCGGCATTCGTGAATGCGACATCGGTCGGGCAGGGCGGCGCGGGGAGGGCACGGTGAAACAGGATCTCGACCTGATCAGGGGGCTGGAGGAAGAGCTGTTCAAGCCGTCGGTTCGAACCTCTCCGGAAGCCCTTGATCGGCTTCTGGCGGATGGTTTTGTCGAATTCTGCCGCTCCGGCGGCGTCCATGACAAGACCGAGGTGATCCGAAGTTTTGCCGAGGGCAATGCCCAGACGGTCGAGGTGCCGGCAGCCAGGGATTTCGTTCTCCGATCCCTGGCCGACGACGTGGTCCTGCTGACCTATCTGAGCTTTCGTGTCGCCCATGGCCGGGAAGAGCGGCACACGCTGCGAAGCTCGATCTGGCGGTTCATCGACGGCCGCTGGCAGATGGTCTTTCACCAGGGAACGCCTGCTGGCCAGCCGTCCTGACGGGGGCTTCGTGGGGGGCTTGAGCCGCCCCGGCGGTGTTGACCCAGATCCGCGATCGTCCCTCCCGCTGCGCCCGGGCGGGACAATCGCAATCGCCATCACCACGCCGAGCCCGGCCTCAAGCCCGGCGCCGTTCGAGTGCGTGCTCGATCCGGGCCGTCATCCGGCGCAAGGCACGGTGCAGATGGTCGCGCATGAAACCCCGGCAGTTTCGCCGCGCCGAGGACCGTCGTAGCAAAGCTGACGAAGTCCAATGTGGGACATTTCGGTGTACTTGACGCCGCGTCTGCAATCTCTTGATACTGCGTGCGGCGAAGCAGATCCGGCGACGCAAAAAGCGGGCAAGGGCGGCTGATGACTGTCGATGAGGCGGCCGCGTTCGTCGCGCAGAGCGAGGAGATGCTTGCGGGTGCGGAAGCGGTACGCCGGCTGCAGCGTTGCTACGAGGCGATCAACGGCGACGATCGCGCCGGCGAGACGCTGGGCGCCATCGCATTTTCCTTCGGCTTCCGCAGCGAGGCGCAGTTCAGCCGCACCTTCAAGGAGCGTTTCGGCATGGCGCCGCGCGAGTTGAGATCAGTCGCCCGCGAGCGCGGCGTCAACATGCTGCCGCCGACCACGGT
>NZ_JBFTRC010000111.1:0-17988 GCF_056399325.1 Allobosea sp. 01N443 | reverse complement strand
GAAGGCCACGACGATGGCTTCCTCGGCCGGCGTCAGCACCGTACTTCGAGGGTCCTTCGGTCCCATGGGCGCATCGGATGTGGTGGTCCTTTTGCGCCACTTGAGCACAGTCTTCGGATTCAAGCCGTAGCGGACGGCAAGGGCCCGRCTGCTCTCTTTCGACCCTTGGAGCTCGGCTCGAACACGCGCCGTCGTGCGGGCGCTGCCATGAAGAACGCTTCCCATAATGCATCCTCCTCCTGACGACTCAGGATCGATGATGCACCATCAGATTTCGGGACTACACACCTAGTCCGGCCCCTGAAGGCGGCGATCCTACGAGATGGAAGGAACCCCCTCGCCAACGCGACGTTGACCAATCACTGGCCGCAGAATCTGAGAGCCGACAGGCGGCTTTCGACGCCGGCTAGATGAAAGCTATTTCAGGAGAAGATCATGGGCGGTCCGCTCGCCACAGTGAAGGCAGCGCTCAAAGCCTACGTTGATAAGGACCCAGCGCGATCGAGCGCCTGATCGCAGAGGACTACGGCTTCACGAGCCCCATCGATAACGATCTCGACCGCCAATCCTATTTCGCGCGGTGCTGGCCAAACCGCGAAGTCTTGGTCGAGATGACCCTCGTAGCCGGTGGCGAAGCTGGCGAGACCGCCTGGGTCGTCTACGAGGCGGCAACGGTGCGGAAGCGCTTTCGCAACGTCGAGCTGCTTGCCGTACGCGCTGGCCGGATCGTCAGGACGGAGGTCTACTTCGGCTGGAATCCGCCCCACCCTGCCCGGCCAGGCGGCTTCGTCGAGAATGACGGAGCGGGCCGCGCCGGAGCCTGAGTTCCGCCCGATCCGATTAGCGCGCGCCCCGAGAAGCACACTTGCGAAGGAGCCAACATGTTTCGCGGCGTCAATCCTGCAACCGGCGACGAGATCGCCACCTATCCCGAACTGGCCGCACCGGAGGTGGAGAGCAAGATCGTCAAGGCGGAGGCGGCCTTCCGGCACTGGCGTGCGAGGCCGATCGCGGAGCGCGCCGCATTGCTGGAGAAGATCGCCGAGCAATACGAGGCTAACAGCGAGAAACTTGCTGTGATGGCAGTCCGGGAAATGGGCAAGACCCATGCGTCGGCCATCGCCGAGGTGCAGAAGAGCGCCGCGGCCTTCCGTCACTACGCGCAGAACGGCCCCGCAATGCTTGAGCCGACCGAGATCGCTATGGCGAGCGGCGGCCGCGCAGAGGTGCGCTACCTGCCGCAGGGGCCTGTGTTGGCGATCATGCCTTGGAACTTCCCCTACTGGCAGGCCGTCCGCTTCCTTGCGCCAACGATCCTGGCGGGCAATGTCGGCTTGCTAAAGCATGCCAGCATCGTCCAGGGCGTCGCCGGGCTGATGGAGGAGATGGTGATCGCCGCCGGCGCACCCGACGGCGTGTTCCAGAATCTTGCCATCAAGTCCTCCGCCGTCGCCGGCCTCATTGCGGACAGGCGCATCGTCGCGGTTACGCTAACGGGCAGCGAGGCAGCCGGACGCGCAGTGGCCGAGCAGGCGGGCGCGGCGTTGAAGAAGGTCGTGCTGGAACTCGGCGGTTCCGACCCCTTCATCGTCATGCCGTCGGCCGATCTCGACGCGGCGGTGAAACAGGCCGTGACGGCTCGCATCCAAAACAGCGGCCAGTCGTGCATTTGCGGCAAGCGGATGATCGTCCATGCCGACATCTACGAAGCATTCCGGGAGAAGTTCTCTGCTGCGATGCAGGCCGTGAAGGCCGGCGACCCGATGGACGCGGCGTCAAACATGGCCCCACTTTCGAGTTTCGAACAGCGCGAAACGGTCCTCGACCAGCTCGCCGCGGCGRAGGCGGCGGGCGCCAAGCTTCTGTTCGGCGGCCAGGCGCTGCCCGGCAAGGGCGCCTATATGTCAGCGGGGATATTGGTCGACGTGCCTCTCGAGGGCGACCTCATGAAAGAGGAGATCTTCGGCCCCATAGCCATGCTGTTCAAGGCTGAGGACATCGGCGACGCGATCCGGATCGCGAATGCCATTCCCTATGGACTGGGCTCGTCGGTCTGGACGAATGATGTCGGCGAACAGGAGCGGTTCGTGCGCGAGATTGAGGCTGGCATGACTGCGATCAACCAGATGCTCGCCTCCTCGCCCGAGGTGCCGTTTGGCGGCATGAAGACGTCTGGTCACGGACGAGAGCTTGGCACTCACGGTCTGCACGAGTTCATGAACCTCAAGTCCGTCATGCGGCCGAACTGAGCCCATTTCGCTCTCTTTATCGATGAGCATTCGGCGCGGGATCGATAGGTAAGGCCCGCTGTTCTCTTCTAACATTCCGGCGGCTGCCGCCGACGTACCAGTGATCAAAAGGGCCCTGACGAGTCCAGATGCCTCATTCGCCTGCCTCTTTCGAGTGCGCTGACGCCGTCGAGCTTGCGAAAAGGCTGATCGGAGCGCTGCTGCTTGTCGACGGTGTGGGTGGCACGATCGTCGAAACCGAGGCCTATCTTCGTGACGATCCCGCATCACACAGCTATCGCGGCCGCACTCCCGCCAACGCAACGATGTTTGGCAATTCTGGGCACGCCTATGTCTACCGCTCCTACGGCTTGCATTGGTGTTTCAACGTGGTTGCGGAGGGCCATGGCGCCGTTTTGATCCGCGCGATAGCCCCGGAGGTCGGCATCGATAAGATGATCATGCGGCGAGGGACGGACAGAAATATCTGCTCCGGACCCGGGCGGCTCGCAAGCGCGCTTGGAATAACCGATGTCTACAACGGCCTGAGTTTGACGGAACCCCCTTTCTTCGTTCGAGCCCCGAGTGAAAGGCCCTCAATCGTGAGCGGCACTCGCATAGGCATTTCCGAAGCGCCCGAGCAGCCCTGGCGCTTCGGTCTGCGTGGGTCACGCTTCTGGAGCCGCCCCTTCGCTCCGCAGCGGCCCGATCTTCTAGAACTGCCGAACCTTGAATCGTTCCGCCCTTAGCTATAGTAAAGGTTCCAGGCTTCTTGGTGTTGCCGAAAGCCGGTGACGCGTGGAAGGCATGATCGCTAGGATCTGTGGACATTTATCTGATCCATAGGACCATGGCGGCGATTGTGACGACGGTGAGRTAGTGTTTGGCCGTCTTTTCGAACCGCGTCGCGACCCGACGAAACTGCTTGAGCCTCGAGAAGCAGCATTCGATCAGGTGGCGCTGGGCGTAGAGGTGCTTGTCGAGGGGATATTTGCGCGCCCGTGACGGGTTGTTGGGAATGACGGCGATGGCGCCCTTCTTGGCAATCTTTCGCCTGAGGGGATCAGGCGTCATAGGCCGCGTCGGCCATGACACGATCACCTGACTCATCCCTCGCTCAAGTGAGGCGATCGGATCTGGCGAGCACCGATATTTTTCCAATGTCTCAGAAAGCCGGAAGTTCCCCCACCACTTTCCCCGCCAGCCCGGGCGAACGGGCCGTCCCCGGTCGGCGCCAGATTCTGGCAGAAATCTACGCATCCGGTGCCTTCGCACCAGGCTCGGCGGCAACAGGCGATTGATCGTGTGACAGTCGATTTTCGAGCAAGCGCCGCATTGCCAGAGCATTCTTTGGCGCAAAACCTTCACAGTCATTATTGAAGTAGATCCACGCTCTCTTGGCACCGCTCGCGTGGATTTTGTCGGCCCAGATTTTCAGTTCGCTGTCTGAATAATCATGCCGGTACCATCGTTCGGGACCGTGGAGCCGCAGGTAGACTTCATCGGCGGTCCGCACCAGGTCATCCGGAAGTCGGGGTCCGCTGCATGAGCAGAAGATCGTGTCTGTCTCACGAAAAGCCGCGTACACCGTTTCATTCCACCAGCTCGAGTGACGGAACTCCACGACGTTGCGCCGCGCCCAATCGAGCTGGCTCAGAATCCTGGTCAGCCTCACTTTTGTGAACTTGTAGCTCGGCGGAAGCTGGAAAAGGAGGCAGCCCATTCGTGGCCCGAGAATGTCGGCTATCGCCCCAAAGTCCTTTACGAGGGTCTTGGTGCCCTCAAACCTTTTGATATGAGTGATCAGCTCACATACTTTGATCGTATAGATGAAATTGCGATCGCCGGGTTGACGAAGCCAGTTTTTCACGTTTGCAACGGTTGGCCACGAATAGAATGACGCATTGATCTCGACAGTGTCGAACTGTTTCGCGTAGTGGCTGAACCATTCGCCCGTTGGCATCTGCGCCGGGTAGAATTGTCCACCCCATTTCCAGTAGAACCATCCCGAGCAGCCGACATAGACCGATGCCTCCAAGGAGGTATTCCCGCTCTTTGCGACTGTCCCCGCAAGGCGAGCGGCACGCATTTTTTCGGCGCGCCCAATGTTCTCTGTCCGCTGCTTCTCTCGGCGCAGCCGCCGCCGTTCGCGACGTTCTTCGGATCCAGGTGCTTTCCGCTTCGCGGCTTGCGTATCCATCATTGTCCTGACCGGCCGTTACGCGGGTGAAGTCGCATGGCCAATTTGGGGTTCTGCTAGCGCAGCAGTCCCTCCGCCTCGAAGACATCCCAGCCGTCCAACTGCGACCGGGCGGCGTCCTCCCGGGCATTTCTGGCGTCGCCAGCCTTGCCCTGGCCGTTGCCCGCACGGGTCCGCGCGGCCTTCCCCGCCGCACGCCGCCGGGTATCGGCGAGCGCCTGCGCATCCTCCTCTCTCCAGATGGCCGGCAGGTCCCCATCAAGCACGGCCTCGATCTGCCGCGGGTCGAAGACGTGGAACGTCACGGCTTTTGCGCGCCCGCGCAGCTTGACGGTCCGTGTCCCGATGCTCTTGAGGCGACCGTCTTTCACCGACTTGTGACGCTCGCGGGAAGAGATCGTCAGAATATCCTCTGCCTCGCTTGGAAGTACGGGTAGCCCTGCGATCCCGCCCAGCGTGTCGGCGATGCACACCGAGGCGGCCCTGAATACATCTGTCTCGGCCTCTGACATACGCAATGCGATACGCCCCGTCCCAGCCGTGATGCACGTCCTCGCTGCCCAGGGCAGTCGGGCCCGAATTTCGCGTTCGATCCCCTTCGCTCGCACTGACGACCCAAGCGTCGCGGAAGACGGGAGCGGCCACTCGGCAACCAATGAAGGGGAGGCGTCCATGCTCCGCGTGGATGTCATCCGACCCAACTCACGTTTCCGGATAGCCGAGATTTCAACCTGGACCGATCGCGTATGTTCCGCTTTCCGGTTCAACGTATGGGCACGATCGACTACTGATCCACCCCCGTTGAATTGGTCCACCCTGAAGTATGTCTTGAGGCGGACAGGAGGACCGCAATGCCGAAGAAGCGTCATAAACCCGAAGAGATCGTCGCGAAGCTGCGCCAGGTCGATGTGCTGGTCTCGCAGGGGCAATCCGTTGCCGACGCGATCCGCTCGATCGGCGTGACGGAGGTGAGCTACTACCGTTGGCGCCGTGAGTTCGGTTGGCTGAAGACAGATCAGGTGAAGCGGATGAAGGAGCTCGAGGCCGAGAACGCCCGGTTGCGCCGCGCCGTCGCGGACCTGACGCTCGACAAGCTGATCCTGAAGGAGGCCGCGTCGGGAAACTGGTAAGCCCCGCGCGTCGCCGTGCCTGCATCGAGCATGTCCGGCTCGTCCTGAATGTGTCGGAGCGGCGGGTCTGCCGTGTGCTCGGGCAGCATCGCTCGACCCACCGCCGGGTTCCACGCGGACGCGGCGATGAGGAGCAACTCACCGCCGATATCGTGGAACTCGCCCGCCGTTACGGCCGCTATGGCTATCGCAAGATCGCCGAGCTGCTGCGCTCGACGGCAGGCTGGGTCGTCAATGACAAGCGGGTCGAGCGCATCTGGCGACGCGAGGGGCTGAAAGTTCCGGCCCGCCAACCCAAGCGCGGCCGTCTCTGGCTGGGAGACGGATCCTGCATTCGTCTTCGCGCCGAGCGGCCCAACCATGTCTGGTCCTACGATTTCGTCGAGGGCCGCACCCATGACGGGAGAAAATACCGGATGCTGAACGTCATCGACGAGTACACCCATGAATGCCTGGCAATCCGTGTAAACCGGCGCCTGAAGGCCATCGATGTCATCGACGTGCTCTCGGACCTGTTCATCCTGCGCGGTGTGCCAGGGCACATTCGGTCAGATAATGGACCGGAGTTCGTCGCGAAGGCCGTGCAGGGATGGATCGGCGCGGTTGGCGCCAAGACCGCCTACATTGCGCCCGGCAGCCCTTGGGAAAACGGCTTCATCGAGTCCTTCAATGCCAGGCTGCGTGACGAACTCCTCGACGGCGAGATCTTCTACACCCTCGCCGAGGCGAAGATCGTCGTCGAAAGCTGGCGGCGGCACTTCAAACGCTGGGCCCGCACGGTTCGCTCGGATACAAGCCTCCCGCGCCGGAGGTCTTCATTCCCGCCATGGCCGCGCGGCCGGCTGCGCAACCCGCACCAGCTACGCCGCCCACGCTGGCGCTCAGGCCAACCGCCCACTAACATTCAACCCGGACCGCTCGGCGGGGGCGGATCAACTGCTGAGGCGCGGATCATCAACAACATCGCGGGGATGCCAGTAGCCCTAACTATTTGTCATCCCCCTGGAAGAAGCCTTGGCAAGGGCATCATTGTGAAGTGTGGAGGAAGCCGCATCACGGCGGGTTCTCAATTTCTGACAACGAGGCGGAACTGAACTCATCCTCATTCCTGTCGCGCTCGCTGCGGCACCCCTTACGGTGCTCTTTGCGCGAAGTTCGTGGGGCATCGCCTCCTCATCACTGCCCTCTGAGCTCGCGGTCGCCCGCTGCTTTGTCCAACGGGTCGCGAGTTTGCGACGCGGCGGTCGAAGCTCCATCAACGTTGCTGTCGACCGGGATAATGAGAATGTCGCGCTCGGCGTCGCGAAGAACCTGCTCGGCGAGGCTGCCTATCACAACCCGCTTCGCCCCGCTCTTCTTGCTGGTCCCGAGGACGATAAGATCGCTCCGTTCAGCCCGGGCGCCATCCAGGATACTTTGCGCCGGGCCGCCTTCACGCAGAACGACGCCGCTTGGCGTCGGTGGAATTCCAAGCTCTTTGGTATACGCCTCAAGCCGCTCGATTGCCTCGACTCGTTCTTTCGCGACGTACTCGTCGATCGCTACCGGATCCATAATTGAACGTTTCATCAGCCCGAGGGCCGGAGCATCAAACGCATGCAATATCTTCACGGTGGACTTGTCGAAGATACCCATGCGCAAGGCACCCCGGGCTGCCGCCTTCGATGCATCGTCAAAATCAAGAGCGAGGAGAGTGCGCTCATAAGCAGTTGAAGGCGGCTGGATCGCGACCAAGACTGGGATGCGGCTGCGTCGAACGACACGCTCGACGGTCGTTCCAGTGAAAACGTCCCGGAAGCGGCTGCGGTGCGGGCCGAGGACGAGCAGGTCGGCGCCAAATTCATTCGCGGCAGACAATATTCCATTGAACGTGTCGTCCACCACGACCCCGAAATTGGCCGACACCCCATCGGCCTCGCAGGTCGTGCGAACAGTATCCTCGAGCACGGCCATGGCCGCCGATCGCTCCGCTTCGATCATTCGATGAGGCAGATCGCCATCCACGACGTGCACGAGCCAAAGTGAAGAACCCAAGCGTTTTGCTATGAGCGTGGCCCGCCTGAGCGCCCTGTCCGATCTCGTCGAAAGATCGGTTGCAACCAGGATGCGCCTCAGCGATCCAACATTCGGCACGGCTGGTGTCATCGGATCTCCGCCTTCCCAATCCCCCAGGGGGAGCTCGCCTACGCGCATCTCGTTCCACATTTGTGACAACGCAGGGTGGTGAGCCATTCGCCACCGTTCACGACCACCGGCCCTGCCGCTGTGGGCGGCTAGTTACGGAAAAGGTTATGTGGTTCGCAGCGCATTTGGGATTCGAGAGCTTTCTGATCACTTCTTCTCCGCGCCGACAGGCAGCAGGGTAGCACGCAAATTGTGAATTGGCTGGCCGCGACTTTCATGACCGTCCTTGATCACGCGACCTCCCATGATCGCTTCGATCGGGAGTCGATGCGGTTTCTCTCCATGGGAGCAACGTTGCGATAGTATATGGATCAGCACGTCCACCATACAGCGGACCCGCACTTCGTCGGCCATGAACTCGCTCCTCGGATGGTGACGCGCGACCTGAAACCCCGGATTTGCGACACCCTTTTAACAGGGCTTGGTTGGGCATGGTCGCAAGAACGATGCGCGGCACTCCAAGGTCTCATGACCGAGAGCCAGCGAGTCCGAGTCACTCCATTACTGCCGCTACGATCAGGGCGAACGCCGTGATTACGAAGACCAGCCTTAGTGCGCGTCGCAGCGCGTTAATCGCATTTCTGTCCTTCATAGAGTGAAAGGTAGTTACGAACCTGCCCATCGCCAGCAGGCCCAGACATTGTGAGACGTCGTGCCACAGTTGCAGGACGGCCAACTGAACTGGATCGCCCGTTCAGAAGAATTAATCGAGGTGTAACGGGTTTAACGACTCAGTTGAAAACGATTATCTCTTGGTTGATCTGCCGGTTTCTTCCGTACTTCCGGTTGTTAGGGCTGGCTGTGGATGATCTCAACCGTGCCGCAATCGGTTTCCTTGACCTCCCGGCTATGACACTCCACGTACATCTCATGGATCGAGTCCTTCACTCTTCTCTTCGAGCGGGTGTGCCACATTACGGGGAACTGAACCCGACCCGGCTGCGTCGCGGCCCGGTCCGGGCGGAGGCTAGAGCTCCAGCGTACCGGGTTGCGCGGGTCTCATAGAGCGGCAAGCAATTCGGACAATTCCGTCATGACTGCCTGCAAAATGCTGGTGGCAACCATGATTTGCACATTGAAACGATCCGTCACCCTGCTTCCTGAAGGCGACTATGTGCGGCTGCAAGCGCTGGCGGAGTTGCTCGCCGAGCAAATGCATCCGCTCGCGTCGACCCTTGTCCGCAAGCTGAGCCGCGCCGAGTGGCGTGAGGCGGAAGCTATCCCGGAGCAAACGGTCTTGCTGGATGGGTTCGTCACCTATCGTATCGGGGACTCGAGGCAGCCCGAACGTCGGCTGTTGATCGATCCCGCAGACGGAATGTGGGCGCCCGCGGAGCTATCCGTGATCACGCCTCTCGGCATCACGTTGCTCGGTCTCTCGATGGGCGATCGAACCCCGGTGATCGGGGCGGACGTTCGCGCGCCGCCATGGGTCGAAGTCGTGGCGGTCGACCCTGCGACGACGTCGGGGATCGTCCGAGGGCTGTTTCCCTCGAACCCGCCTGCGATGCGCTCGTCGTTGGCGGATCGCCCCCGATGGCCTAAGAACGCACGACGCCTCCCAGGCAAAGGAGAATGATGGAACTCTCCCCGCTACTGCTGATCCTCATTCTGCCTTTCGTAGGCAGTCTGGCCGTGGTCCTCTCTCCGGTGGCCTCCCCCGAACCGGTGACCTGGATCACCGGTCTCGCCTTGCTGGCCTGCCTGGCCGTGACCGTGTCCCTCTACCCATCCGTGAGCGGCGGAGGAGGATGGATGGCTTCGCCTGGATCTTTGCGGTCCTCGTCAGCGGTATCGGCCTCCTGGTCGTAGGGGTCTTCCTCATGGCGCGGCTGTGGCCGGTGCTCTCCGGTACGCCAGAATGGTTCATGATCCTGGGCATTGCGGGAATGACGCCATTCGTGCTCGGCGCGCACCACGGCACGGCTCTCCTCCTCGCCCCAAGCCGAGCCCACCCCGGGCGTCTTTTCATGGGCCTAGACTTGGATGGAGGGATAGCGGGCACTGAGGCGGCTTATCGCCCAAGTAACTGCTTTTCGTTGCGGCGCTTCGCCCCCTAGGCACGTGTTGCGCCTGCCCCCTTCCCCAATCGCGCCTTGCGCTGCACCGGTCCGCGTCCCTCCGGTCAGAAGCCTGCCAGGGCCGGGCGGTTGACGGCGCGATATCGGCGTCGCCCCCAAGCCGCCTTGCGGGGGCCTGCGCAGGCAGGGGTTGCGGCGTGTTGACGCGTGGATTATCGACAACGTGACAATGCCGGCAACCATGTGATTTGACAATTCGCGCGCCGCGACTAAGTATTCACGTATAATGGCGCGCTTCTCTTACTTCCGTCGCGGCCTGCATCGGGCAGGCAAGCTGATCGCGGGCAACTAACCCCGGTTTCGTCGCTTCGCGCGCCTCGGGTTCGCAGCAAGCCACCGGCGCCATAGCCCGGAACCGCGCCGTTCGAACGCGCGGGCATTCCATCAACACGCGAAGCCTGCATGGCTCGCAGTCGTCCAGAACAGGATAATCGAAATGACCAGCCAGACTTCCGGCGGGGCCAAGCCCCGTATCACGCTGACCGCCGTCGATCATGAGAAGCTCACTCAGCTCGCCAACGCCGCGACCAACACCTTCCCCGATGTCGCAGCCGAGCTTTCGGACGAAGTGGCGCGCGCCCGCGTTCTCGCAAAGGGCAAGCAGCTTGCCGACACGGTGCGCATGGGCAGCGAGGTCGTGTACCATGACGAGGTGACGGGCAAGAAAACGACCGTGACCCTCGTCTTCCCGCCTGATGCCGATATCGCGCAGGGCAAGATCTCCATCCTGACGCCGATCGGCACGGCGCTGATCGGACTTTCCATCAGCCAGTCGATCAACTGGATCACGCGCGGCGGCGACGTGAAGCGCCTGACGGTTCRAGCCGTCCGCGATCCGGTGGAGCATGAGACGCCGCTGGCCTGAGCGCCGCGCCGCCTTGGAGAGCTGATTGCTGGAACTAGAGCGTCGGACGATTAATTGGACGCATATCCGGCGTGGCTGAAGAGGCTTCGGATTCTGCAGGGGTAACGGAGATCGCAGATGTCGCCGACGGCGCGCCCGAGCGCGTCGAATGTTCTTGCTGCGGCCTTTCGCTGATGGGCCTTGAGCTTGGCGAAGGCCATCTCGATCGGGTTGAGATCTGGGCTGTATGGCGGCAGGAAGAGGAGCCAGGCGCCCCTGTCGGCGAGGCACAGGGCCGCCCGCGCGCTTTTGTGGACGGCGAGATTGTCGAGGATGACGATGTCGCCCTTCGCCAGTGTGGGGGCGAGCTGGGTCTCGACATAGAGATCGAATGCGATCCGATCCATGGCCTTGTCGATGATCCATGGTGCGGTCAGGCGATGACAGCGCAGGCCTGCGATGAAGCTCTGGGTTCGCCAATACCCGAAAGGAGCAGACGCGCGCAGTCTCTCTCCGCACGGGCTGCGGCCGCGCAGCCTGACCATCTTGGTGTTGATCGAGGTCAAGACGAGCCGATCCCCCGCTCGCTCAGCCCTGCCGGAATGCGCGGGCAGGCCATAGCCGGCATCGGCCAGCGCGCAGCCAAACGCTCGCAGGCGGCGAGAACCCGGTCGGTCTCCTCGAGCCGATCTCCGGCTTGGTCCGATAGGTCCGGCGATCCTCGAGCATGTGGGATGCAGTGTCGACAAAGAGGATCTGAAAGCCCTCATTCTCCGGCCCGGCCTACAGGTCGAACCGGCCAACCGCTTCGGGCTGAAAAACTACTTGGAGGAGAGTGTATCTGGCCATTTGCCCGGCTTCGTCTGGCCACTCGATACTCTCTCCTTCGGTGAGTCCGAGCAGCGCACTGCCCGTAGGGGCGAGGACTGAGGCGCGGCCGAGCTGCATGTCGGCGTCTGCGGGGGGAACCAAGGTGACCGCGGCGACATGCGCCCGACTGCCTCGGCCCTGGGTGCGATAGGTCACATGGGAATTGATCGTGGCGACGTGCCGCGAGATATCGGAAGGCGCAACCGCGCGCGCTTCCGTCAGTGCCTTCGAGAGCAGCACGATCGCCGGCGTCGCCGCAGCAGGGCCCGCGAGCGTGGCGAGATGGATCATCTGGCGCAGCCGATCGCGATCGAGCGTCGTTACAGTGATCGAAGGCGCTTCAGTCATCGCAAAAATCCCGAGCGGTCGAGAGATCGGTAGCCTATACCTCCATCTCTGAATCAGTCAATATTTGTGCTATGAAGCAGTGCTACCGCTTTTGGCGCTAGATCAGGGAATAGCCTTTTTAATCTCTTTTTTCATCCGTATTCTATAAGCACGAATTCAAAAAATATAGGCTATTGATATTTCACACCATCCATCGTATGAAAGCAATATTGCCTGACGTAGGCTTCTTTTTCTGATTGGAGAGGATGACATGTTTCATCGCACCCTCTTCCAATTTGGGATGGTCGCAGCTCTGCTGAACGCCACCCAAAGGGAAGGTGTCTTTGCTGCGTGCGCCCTGGAAGTGCGCCTTGGGGCGATGCTCTCCGGGCTCCGGACGCCTCTCTCCCGCTTGTCGGCAATCGTTTTTACCCATCCGTTCCGAGTTGAGCGAAAAAGTCGCGGGAACAGCGCGAGAGCGCTGATCTCATGCGCGGGAACGATAGGTTCGCCCGCCGGATCATAATCGTCTCGGCTCATTGGGTCAGGCTTTTCCCCGCGGCTGCGGTTTCGCGTGCGCGTTCCGCCTCGTCTCCCACGCGGCCCCAGCTCGCATCCGCCGCCCAGCTGAATGCGTGAGCATTTGCGGGTCCCGGATGGCAACCACCTGCCCCTGAACGGTCCCCGCAGAGGCATGCGGCGGATAGGAAGGAACCATGCATCGATGATCCAGACACCGTATTATGTGATCGACAAGAACGCCCTGCTGCGCAACCTGGAGACGATCCAGCGAGTGCGCGAAGCTTCCGGCGCGAAGGTTCTGCTCGCGCTCAAATGCTTCGCCACGTGGTCGCTCTTCGATCTCATGCGCGATTACATGGACGGCACGACGTCTTCCTCGCTCTACGAGGTGAAGCTCGGCCGCAAAAAATTTGGCGGGGAGACGCATGCCTATAGCGTCGCCTTCAGCGATCACGAGATCGATGACATCGTGGCCCATGCCGACAAGATCATCTTCAACTCGATCGGCCAGCTAGAGCGCTTCGCCGATAGGACCGCGGGGCTGGAGCGTGGACTGCGGCTCAATCCGCAGATCAGTTCATCCGGTTTCGATCTCGCCGATCCCACCCGCCCGCATAGCCGACTGGGTGAGTGGGATGGAGACAAGGTTGCTGCGATCATCGGGCAAATTGACGGCTTCATGATCCATAACAATTGCGAGAATGCCGATTTCTCCCTGTTCGATCGAATGCTGACGCAGATCGAGGGCAGGTTCGGCCCCCTGATAGAGCAGTTGGCCTGGGTCAGCCTTGGCGGGGGCATCCATTTCTCTGGAGACGACTATCCGCTCGAAGCCTTCTGCGAGCGGTTGCTCGTCTTTTCGCAGCGCTACGGCGTGCAGGTCTATCTGGAGCCGGGCGAGGCCGCCGTGACGAAGAGCGCAACACTCGAGGTGACGGTCCTCGACACACTCAGCAATGGCAAGAACCTCGCCATCGTCGACAGCTCGATCGAGGCGCATATGCTCGACCTGCTGATCTACAGGCAAAGCGCCAAGATCACCCCGGACAGAGGTCCGCACAGCTACATGATCTGCGGGAAATCGTGCCTTGCGGGCGATATTTTCGGCGAGTTCCGCTTCGAGCGCGAGCTCAAGCCCGGAGACCGCATCTCGATCCAGGATGCGGCCGGCTACACCATGGTGAAGAAGAACTGGTTCAACGGCGTGCAGATGCCGTCGATCGYCGTGCGCGAGCGCGACGGCAGCCTGAAGCTCATCCGCGAATTCTCGTTCGAGGACTACCTGACGAGCCTGTCCTGAGGCTCGTCCCAACCAAGGAAAAGAAAGGGGCACCAGCCCAAATGAAAAAGAACGTTCTGATAATCGGTGCAGGTGGCGTGGCACATGTGGTCGCCCACAAATGCGCTCAGCACAACGATGTGCTCGGCGACATTCACATCGCTTCGCGAACCATCGGGAAATGCGAAGCGATCATTCGCTCCGTGCACGAGAAAGGAAGCCTGAAGACCGGAGGTCGGCTGGTCCCCCACGCGCTGGACGCGATGAATGTGGCGCGGACCGCCGAGCTGATCCGCAAGACCGACTGTCAGATCGTCATCAATGTCGGCTCGGCCTTCGTCAACATGTCGGTGCTGACCGCCTGCCTCGCCACGGGTACGGCCTATATCGACACGGCGATCCATGAGGATCCGCTGAAGGTCTGCGAGATGCCGCCATGGTACGGCAACTACGAATGGAAGCGCCGTGAGGATTGTCGAGGCGCACGCGTGACCGCCATTCTCGGCGCGGGCTTCGATCCCGGCGTGGTCAACGCCTATGCGGCGTTGGCGCGCGACGAGTATTTCGACAAGATCGAATCGATCGATATAGTCGACGTGAACGCTGGCGACCACGGCCGTTATTTTGCGACCAACTTCGATCCCGAAATCAACTTCCGCGAGTTTACGGGGCAGGTCTGGTCCTGGCAGAAGCGGCAATGGACCTCGAACCGCATGTTCGAGACGCGTAAGGAGTGGGACCTGCCCGTGGTCGGCAAGAGGACGACCTACCTGACCGGACATGATGAGGTGCATTCGCTGTCGCGGAACCTCGACGTGCCTAACATCCGGTTCTGGATGGGCTTCGGCGAGCGCTACATTACCGTATTCAATGTGTTGAAGAACCTCGGTTTGCTGTCGGAGCAGCCGGTCCGAACGGCCGAGGGCCAAGAGGTCGTTCCACTAAAGCTGCTGAAGGCCGTCCTGGCGGATCCCTCCTCGCTGGCCCCGGACTATGTCGGTAAGACCTGCATCGGAGACGTGGTAAAGGGCATCAAGGACGGCAAGGCGCGGGAAGTCTTCATCTACAATGTCGCCGATCACGCCGAAGCCTATGAAGAGGTCGGCAGCCAGGCGATCTCCTACACCGCTGGCGTGCCGGCGGCTGCCGCCGCGATCCTGATCGCCCGTGGCGATTGGGACATCGGGACGATGGCGAATGTCGAAGAGCTGCCGCCACGCCCGTTCCTTGGCCTTCTCGATCGGATGGGGCTGTCCACYCGGATCAAGGATGTATTCGGCGACAGGCTGCTGAATTTTGACGTACCGAAGCGCGGTACAAGGGAAATGGCCCGGGTCGAGGCTGCTCCTGCCGATTGAACGCGCAGGCGTTCAGCGGCGGCGATCAACGGAACGGGGAAGCGGTCGATCTCGCGCTTTCCCGTTCCGGCCGGTCGTGCCACCGCCGAGATCGCGGCTCAGCTTCTGCCGATCGCGGCACGGCCTGAGGCAGTTCCGAGGGCGCCACCGGGCGCGTCCTCGATGCAACGGTTCAGCCTTGGAACCGGCGTGAAACACGACGGGCAATGGATGGCAGCCAACGGAATTCTCTGATGGCAGCGGTCGCAGGTGACGCTTCCGCACCGGACGGACACGGCTACAACTCCCCAAGCAGCGAACTCTGTTCGCGCGATGCCACAACGATTTCTGTTTGTGCGGGAGACCCGAAACGGGACGATACGCTGACCTTATTCAGGTCGTCGTATTCCTGTTCCGGGTAAAGCCATGCGTATTCTGGAACAACACCTCTCAATCTGCAGAATATGCAGGAATAAAATTCAGATAGATTGTGATCGCGGCATATTTAAGAGGGGTAGATAAAAATTTTCCCTGAATTTGACTTTCTGTCGGCAACGTCCGATGGTCTCCCTATGTCGAGGAGCAAACTCTCCGCCGGGGTTTTCTGTACCCCCTCTCAGCACGCACGCCCCTAGCCCTGGTTCGATGCGCTGGCCTTGGGCCATCGCGCGATCGGGCCAGGGAAAACCGTCGAGCCCGCATTCGGTCCCGCCACGGGGGATGCGCGGCATGTCGAATGATTTCTCCGTCAACACGCCATTCAGGGCACCGCGGCTTCGCCGCGCCCCAAGGCACAGCTGTGCGCCGGATGAACTGGATGGCTCCTGGTCCGAAGGATCTGTCAAAATGACCAAGCAGAAGCGCAACGGAAACCGAGAGGCAAAGAAGCCAAAAAAGCCGAAACCTCTGAAGCAAGCCGCGACATCTATTGCCGACCTCGCAAAACAGTCGGTTGGCAAGAAGTAGGCGGGAAACGAGGGTTTCACTTGAAACTCGCATGATGAGCACGAGGCGCGGGTCGGTCATGGGTTCATGGCCGGCCCGCGCCGTCTCAAGGCTGCGCTTGCGGTCAGGCCATGTATCTCTCAGTTGCCGACCGGCGCGCGGCCGGCGAGGCTATCCGTGGACAGGAGCCCGTACAGGTCTCGGGTGCTCAGAGCCTGTTTGATATTTCATACAGCCCTCATCCTGAGGAGCCATTCCGGCAGGGATGGCGTCTCGAAGGATGCTTCCGGAGGCGCCGGAGATCACTGGAGCATCCTTCGAGACACTGTTGCGCAGTTCCTCAGGATGAGGGATGCCCTTCTCAAGCCGGCTCTTGAGCCGCATCGGTGATGCCGCCGTGTAAGACATCGATCTCGACAAGAGCATCGCCCACCTTGTCGTCGTGGAGGAGCACCGCCAGATCGAGGGAGATCACTCGTTCGGCCAGTCCTGGTACGAGCGCAGGATAAGGCTCACGCTTCACACGTTTGAGCGCCGTCTGCTCATCCCCGGGGAGATCGTCCCAACAGCCGCTATTACAGCCACTCTCGCGCCGCGGCGATAATCAGCCACAGCGCCGGCACAGGATTGCCCGGCGGCGGTCTGTCATTGTAATTCATCAGCTCGGATGCCCCCGGAGTTCATGGAACGGCATCCGTTCCGACGATGCCACCTTCATTTTCCAAGATGCCGATCCGCTTGACCTCGGAGCGGTTGAGTTTCAGCCGCACACCGACACCTCCGCCGTTCTCGTCGATAAAGGCGGCGCCGGCATTCTCGAGCGCTGTTTGGAGCGTTCTGCGGACGTCGTCGTCGGGGACGCTGATCCTGCGTTCGAATTCCTCGATGACTACGGAATCCACGTTCGAATTGGTGGCGAGCTTTTCGCGGGTCCATTCAATCAGCGCGCGGGCTGCGCGGCACTGCCCACCAGTGATCATCGTGAATCTCCCTTTGCCGAAACGATCGCTACTGACTATGAAGCCAAAGCGCCGCCGAACTCCACAAAAGCCGGCCGCAACGGCTCAGAGTCTAGCAGCGCACACGAAACCCAAAAAGTGAAGAGCAATGTCGTGCTGTGGTATGCAGTATCGCAATGTAATAAGATTACGCAGAATTGACAATAATTTATCCCATCCGATTTTGAAGTAATAGCGAAATACATTGCAGATATATCGAAAAGCCGAATGCGGAGTGCCGCCGCTTGTATCGAAGTGTAGCGAAGCCGTTTGACGATATTGTGCGATGGGCCCTCGTGGAAGGCTCCACAGTCATGACAGGCTCACTGGCCGACGGCGCTGGCGAAATTTTCCATGGTTCGAGCCTCAGGCACCGCAGACCCGATCGGGTTGCACCGGCCGGCCTCGAATCGACTGACGACAGCCCCGGCTCATCCGCCGCCAAGGATAGCGGCAAGATCGAGCCGAGCCTGCGTGGGAGCGGCGCCGCGATCAGCGCTTTATCGATGCATATGTGCAGCGCCGCGCCATCTGGCCTGAACAGAACGCCCGTATCTGTCCGCCTATAGGCCGGACTCGCGATCTCAGCACGAGCATTATCCGGCCGTGGCGTCGCCCGTCATCGCACCGGATTGACCATCGGAGTCCTTCGCTGCCTGCGCCCCGTCGCCTTCTGCCCCGCCGGCGAGCAGCCGGAGCCTGGTGAGCGGAAGCGGTAGGGCGCGAGCCCGCAAAGCTGCATCGATCTCGGACAAGACCGCATCGCGGCAATCGACGTCATCGGCGAAGGTCGGCACCCAGAAGCGGACATGATAGCGGATGCCCTCCGCATCGTAGGATAAAACCCTGACGTCCGGGCGCGGCGACGAGACGATGATCGACGGTTTGGCCGCGGCCTCGGCCAGAAGGGCCTTGGCATCCGCGACCGAGATTTCGTGATCGAGCACCACCTGCACCTTGGCGCGATATTTTCGCCTCGGGGCACTTTAGTTGATCAGCGTCTGGCGCGCGATCTTGCTATTAGGGAGGATCATATAGGTGTG
>NZ_JBFTRC010000110.1:0-24565 GCF_056399325.1 Allobosea sp. 01N443 | reverse complement strand
CCATGCTGGCAGGACTGTTCAAGGCGCCGACCAAATATGCGCCGCATGTCAATCTGCCGGCAGCCCGCGCCCGCGCCAATGACGTGCTGAACGCGATGGTCGATGCCGGGTTCATGACCGCAGGCCAGATCGACAGCGCGAAGCGCAACCCGGCGACCCCGGTCGACCGTAAGCGCGACGTCAGCCCCGATTACTATCTCGACTGGGCCTTCGAAGAGGTTCGCAAGCTGGCTGATGAGGGCAAGATCGGCCCGGACCGGGTCCTGACCGTCAAGACGCCGCATGATCCGGCGATCCAGGATCGCGCCGACCACGCGATCGAGACGGTCCTGCGCCAACACGGCCCGGCCTATCATGCGAAGCAGGCGGCGACCGTGGTGATGGACCCTGACGGCGCCGTGCGCGCGATCGTCGGGGGGCGCGACTATGGTGCGAGCCAGTTCAACCGCGCGACGGCCGCAAGGCAGCCCGGCTCTTCGTTCAAGCCGTTCGTCTATGCGGCAGCACTCTCCGCGGGGCTCTATCGTCCTAACACGATCGTGACCGACCGCCCGGTCTGCATCGGCAACTGGTGCCCGAACAATTACGGACGCTCCTATGCCGGGTCGATGCCGTTGACGGTGGCGCTGGCGAAGTCGATCAACACGATCCCGGTGCAGATGTCGATCGCGATCGGCCGCGCCACCGGCGAGACCCACGAGGCGCGCGCGGCACGCATCGGCCGGATGAAGATCATCGAGACGGCGCACGCCATGGGCTTGACCACGCCGCTGACCGACACGGTCTCGCTGCCCATCGGCGCAGCCGAAGTCACGGTCATGGATATGGCCGCAGGCTATTCCGTGTTCGCCAATGGCGGGCTGCGGGCCAAGCCCTATGCCGCGATCGATATCCATAATTCGCAGGGCGAGCTGATCTACCGGCATGATCGCGACGACGGCACCGGCAAGCGCGTGCTGAGCGTCCAGGTCGCGCAGGACATGAACTTCATGCTGTCCAAGGTTCCGACCGAAGGCACCGGGCGTCGCGCCGCGCTCGACGGCGTCGTGACGGCCGGCAAGACGGGCACCACCAATGGCTACAAGGACGCCTGGTATGTCGGCTATTCCGGCAATCTGGTCGGCGCGGTGTGGTTCGGCAACGACGACTCGTCGGAGACGGCGAATATGACGGGTGGTTCCCTGCCGGCAATGACCTGGAAGGAGATCATGCAGTTCGCCCATCAGGGGCTGGAGCTGAAACCGATCCCGGGTGTCACGCCTGTGACCGACCCGAAGGTCGCAGCACTCGCCAAGGCCAATGCTCCGGCAGCCGATGCCGCAGCGCTGGGCGCCGGCGCAGGACATATGCCGCGCCAGTCCTTCGAGGTTCTCTCGGCGGTCGGCGCGATGTTCCGCACGATCGAGCCGGTGCGGGCGGCAGGACGGACGGCCCAGGCCGGCATCCAGGACCTGACGCCACCGGGTGGCGCAAGCCGCATCCGCTGAACAGGCTTAGCCGTGCGCCTCCTAACGCTCTCCTACATCATCGCACTCGGTGCCGGGCTCGGGCTCGCCTCGGCGCATTATGCCGTCGCGGAGCGCCCTCCGCTCGGACGGCTGCAGGTCGGTTCATGGACCGCCTGGCCGCGCAGCGGCGGGCGTGATGTCGATCCCTATATGCGGGCCTATCTGGCCCGCGGCGTGCATCTGCCCCTTGGCTCCGGCGAAGGGCTCGAGTTCATCGCCGAACGCGACGAGAGCGGCCAGGTGCTCGACGGGCGCTGCCGCTATCTCGTCACCGGAACGACGCCGACGACGCGAGGCTGGACACTGAACGTCACGGACGCCGATGGCCACGCCTTTCACCTGCCGCTCGAACGCAGCGGATTCACCGATGCCGAGATCGTGCGCGACGAGAGCGCCGGTGTCCGGGTGGTTGCCGGGACGACGCCGGAGGCGGGGAACTGGCTGCCATTGCCCATTCGCGGGCGGTTCCAGTTTCGGCTGAGGCTCTATGATACCCCGATCTCTGGACATGCCAGCGAACTGCGCCCCGAGTCCCTTCCCCGCATCGGCCGGATCGATTGCCGATGACAAGTTTCGAGCCCTCCCACGGTGTTTCCGGTCCGGTCGTCGCGAAGGCAAAGCGGGCGATGAATTGGCGTCTGCGCATCACGACCGCGATCCGCCGCTTCGCACTGGCGACGCTGGCCGGGCTGGTGCTGGCCGGAATCGTCCATATCGTGATCGTGCTGCTGATCCCGCTCTTGTCGGAGCGCGATGCGGCAACGGCTTATGCGGCCTTGGGCGCCGGGGGGCAGGCCGAACTGGTATCGGCGCAGACCGCAGGCCTGCCGGCCCCGCGTGATGCCGACCCTGCCCTGGTGACCGCCGTTTGCAGCTATGATCTGAGTGCCGGCCCGATGCGGGTGGTGGCTCGCGTCGGATCACTGCCGCTGGGACTATCGCTGCACCGGCGTGGCGGCGGTGTCGGCTACGCCATCACGGACCGGGCCGCGATCCGCGGGGTTCTGGAATTCGTGGTGATGACCAGCGAACAGCTCGACGAGCGATTGGCACGCGACGAGGAGGGAGAGACCACCCGCGAACTGCGTGTCGTGTCCGACACGGAGCAAGGCCTGATCGTCGCGCGTGTCCTGGCGAAGCTGCCTTCCGACCGGCCCGATGCCGAGGCGATGGCCAAAGGCGTCGCCTGCGGCCTGGCGGATTGATCAGCCCTTGTAGACCACCGGCCTGGACGGCTCGTCACTCCGGAAGGTGCCGATCAGCGGCAACTTGCAGAGGGGCCCGGCCTCGGCCTCGAGCGCCATGATGCTGCGTTCGGCCCTGACCGCGTCGCGCGCCGGCATCTCGACGACGAGATTGGCCAGCGCATAGCGGTAGCTTTCCAGCCGGAAGGCGACACGCTCGCAGACCCAGAGAATCAGGCCTTCATTCTCGATCACGCGCGCCAGGGCCGGATCGTTCTGATCGGGCGGCACGAGAGGCGATGCCTCCAGCGTCTTCATCCGGATCCGGTCTGCCGCTACCACCCTGGCTGCATTGCCCCGGAACGGCCCGATCAGCAGGCGGTCGGCGTGGGCATCCTCGGCCAGCCGATTGTAGCGCGAGGCCTGCGACCGAAAGGAGCCGGATATCAGCGACCGATGATAATCGGAGATGTTGCTGGACTGAGCGGCTGCCGGCAGGATTCGGGCATAGGCCAGATCGGAGACCTGGCGCTCGAAGACATTGCGTTCATGTGCCGGCATGACGAAGCGCCAGGCGCGATCGCGCAACTGCTCCTCGTCGTCTGTCATATGGAAATACGATACGGCCTCGCCACGTGCGATTGCGGAGCCGAGGCCGATGCTTGGCGCAATGGTATCGTTCCAGATACCGGGACGCGGGCGGCCGAAGTCGCCGCTGCCCGGCGCACAGCCCGCTGCCGACAGGGCCACCGCCAGAGCCCATTGCAGGCTCCCCCTGCCCGCACCGGAACGCATACGCCGCAACAGGAGCATCACGCCGGCTGCCTGACACTCTTCGGAGCGGACTTGGCACGGGACCGGGTGCTCGGCTTGCGCTCCGGCCTGCCGGAAGCGCGCGGCTCCGGCGGGCGCTCGTAGCGAACACCGGTGAAGAACAGGATCGTTCCGGCTTCCCGGGGAATGGCCGGGAGCAGGCCAGCAACCCTGCGCCGACGCGGCGCGAAAGGAATGACGACGGCCATGATGCGCCTCCTTGGTTGGCGCCTTGGTTGCGGTCGAGGCAGGGAACGGATGGCACGGCGCGGGCCGGCGCCGGCAGCCGAGGCCCTCAAACCGCATCAGGCCCCGACATGGTTAACGCCACATTAACGCGTCGGGCATAAGTTGACGGAAACCACCCGAGTCTCCGACGAGTTGTCAGTATGCCGTCCCGAATCTCCGCCGATCTTGCGCAGCTCGCTCGTCTCGCGCGTGACGGCGGGCTCGATCTCAGCCAGGTTTCACTGCGTGTGAAAGCCGATCTGCTGATGTCGACTGCCCAGCCCTCCAGCGAGGATCTGGAGGCGTTTCGGGAGATGGCACTCGCCCTGATTCCCGCCATCGATGAGGGCACAGCCATCATCCTGGCGCGCAAGCTTGCCGGGTGGCGCCATGCGCAGGCTGATGTCCTGCAGGCGCTCAAGGCACGCGGTGGGGCTGTTCTGTCGACGCTGATGCGCCATGGCGGCCCGATCTCGCCCTCCGAGCTCGAAGACATTGCAGCCCATGGCGACGCAGCAGCTGCCATTGTCGTTGCCGAACGGGCCGACCTGCCGGCCAAGGCCAGCCTGATGCTGGCGGGTCGGGGCGAGCGGGCAGTCGATCTGGCGCTCCTCGCCAACCCGTCCGCCCCCCTGCCCCGGCCCGTGCTCGACCTCCTGCTCGACCGGGCGCGAGACGATGCCGCCTATGTGCCGGGCCTGCTTGTGCGGCGAGACATCAACAGCGCAGATCTGATCCCGCTCTTCCTGCATGCCGGAGCCGAACGACGCCGCGCCACAATCGAATCGCTTGCGGCGCTGGAGGCGGTCAGCCCATCGGAGAGACGCCCGGCGCCGACGCCGGAGACCTTTGCAGGCTGGCTCGCCACCGCCGAACAGGATCGCGATGGCCTCTTCGGTGCGCTCTCGAGCCAGCTGGGCACGGGCATCCGTCTCGCCGAGGCAATGGCCCGCGATCACTCGCGCGACCTGACGGCACTGACCTTGATCGCCGGCGGCGTCAGCGTCGAGGACGCGACGCGCCTCCTGATCCGGCTTGGCGACGATGCCGCCCATTCGGTGGAGCGCATTTTCGCCCTGGTGGCGCTGATGCGCTCGGTCACCCCAGGGGTGGCCTATCGGCTCGTCATGCAGATATCCGGCGAGAGCAAGGGTCTGTCCAGCCGCAAGGGCCAGCACCAGCCCCTCCTCGACCCGAGTGGAACGCCTGCCCGTTCCGGCGCCGCCAGGCCCGAAACTCGCTCGGTCCTCGACGAGGTCAGACGCGGACTTCGCGGCGGGCGCGAGCACGGCTGAGCGTTCGTATACGCTGCCGGGGGTCAGCCCTCGGCAAGGGCCAGTCTGGGATCGCCCTTCCGGTTCTCGATCTCGACGAGCCAGAGGTCCGGATCGAAACGACGTTCGCGCTCCACCCGTTCCTCAACGCTTAGCGGGTCGGAATCGAGGATCAGCTGAAAGCGGCGTGCGCCGCTCTCGTCCGCCAGCGCCTGCGGCGCAGGCCCGTAGAGCGCGGCGGTGCCGTCAAGCCGGTCGAGTTTGACGAAGATCGCCCCGGCCTCGCTGGCACCGCGGCGGCGCAGGACGGCATCGAAGCCGTCGAGTGCCGCCTGCCGCAAATAGGCTGAGACCCAAAAATCGCTGGTAAGACGCGCCATCGTCGGAAGGTACGCGATCTGCCTCAGTTTTCCACGGTGCGGCGCGGCGAAGCCGGCTTGGCCGAAGCCACGCCCCGGATTTCCGCCGGAGGCCGCATGTCGACACCGTTGATCAGATCGGCGATCGGATCCCGGTCACGCACCGGGGCGGGAGCACGCTGTGCGGCCGCCTGGGCCGGCGCAGGGCGCKGGGCCGCATTGACGGATGCCGGTGGACGCGGCGCCGCTTCACGAGCCGCCTGCGTCAAGCCGCCCGGGCGCGAAGGGGGCAATTGCGCGGGCTCCGCCGGAACGGATGCGGCCGGAGCGGGAGCGGCAGGGGCCTGCTCGGTGCGCCGCTCCGCGTTGCGCGGCGACGGGGTGGCCGTCGTGGATTGTGAGAGGATTGGCGAGGGATGACGCGCCTTCTGAAACAGGAGCGCGTTCATCAGGATGGCCGCGGCGGCAGCCGAGAACAGGGTCAGGATCAGGCTACGACCCGGGCGACGCAAGGTTGCGCGCCAGATCCGCATCAGGAAGGACGCCTTGCGGCGAGCCGGCGGGGCGCGTCTCGCCGGAGCGGACAGGGTCGCGTTCGAGTGAGCGCGGGCTGCGAGTGTGACGGACATGGTCGGCTCTCGATCAGGCAGTCAGACGATAGGGTTCTTTGGTTTCGAAGCCGCGGCGCGGCGCTCGGGCGAAGGTAACGATCTTTGCGGGCTCGGAGGCCTGGGCGACGCCGCCAACCGGTAACCTCACCGAGACGCGCGTGCCGACACCTGGAGCGCTCTCCACCGTCAGGCGGCCACCATGCAGGCCGACGAGGCCACGCACCACCGACAGGCCGAGACCGGTGCCCTCATAGGCGCGGTCATAGGAGCCCTTGGCCTGGAAGAAGGGGTCGCCCAACCGTGGCAGATCCGCGGCCGCAATGCCGATGCCGGTATCGGACACCGAAAGATCGAGCATATCGCCGTCACGCACCACGGCCAGCGTGACCCGGCCGCCAGCCGGCGTGAACTTGATCGCGTTCGAAAGCAGATTCAGCAGGACCTGCTTCAGCGCACGACGGTCGCCACGCAGCAACGGCAGATCCGGGCCGATGACGCGTTCCAGGGCAACCTTCTCCGCTTCGGCACGTAGCGCCATCAGCCTGCAGCCGTCCTGGGCAAGTTCCGCAAGATCGAGCGGCTCCTGCTCGATCGCCATGACTCCGCTCTCGATCTTGGAGACATCGAGCAAGGTATTGACGACATCGAGCAGGTGATGGCCGGAAGCATGAATGATATTGGCGTATTCGAGGCGCTTGCCAGCATCGAGCAGGCCGTAACTGTCGGTTCCCAGCATTTCCGAGAAGCCGATGATCGCGTTCAGCGGTGTGCGCAGCTCATGGCTCACCGTGGCGAGAAACTGTCCCTTCTCGTCGCTCGCACGGACGGCCTCGGCATGGCCGCGCGCCCGCTCTTCGTCGAGCGCACGACGCGCGGTGACGTCGCGCATGACGCAAACGACCGCAGCCCCGTCCCGCGGCCCGGCATTCGCGACGCGATGCGCCTGCATCTCGAGCCAGAGGGCCACCGGAGAGGACGGCGTTCCCGGCTCGTCCTGGCGCGGCACGAACAGCGTGCGGAAGCAGGCGCTCGCTGTCCCGTCACCGTGCGCGGCATCGCTGAGCGCCTTGAGGAAAAGGGGGCGGTCGGCGACATGGACACGCTCGAGCAGCCCTCGCCCGATCAGCTCGCGCGGCTCTGCGCCCGTCAAGGAGGCCGAAGCCGCATTGGCGAAGACAACGGCGCCGGTCGCATCATGCCAGGTCACGAGGTCTCCAACATGGTCGAGCAGGAGCTGCGCACGCACGCCGGAGGCGCGATGTTCGCGCATCTCGTCGTCACGCCGCCACAGGAAGCCGAAGGCAACCACCGAGACATGCAGGATTGCGGCAGCAGCCAATAGCGGCATGGCAGCGGAGACCCAGGGAGCCGACTCCGCGGACAGGCCGAATGCATGCACGATTGCGACCGAAGCCAGGGCGCCGGCAGCGATGGCGCCGGCGCGGGCAACATAAGCCCGCGAGCCGAAGAACATGGCCTCCGCCGGAATGGCGGCGAGCCACAGCAGGAGTGGCGACGCGATCCCGCCGGTCATGCCGGAAAGCGCGACGATCAGGAGCGCCAGCGCTGCGGCCGAAATGCAATGGGCGAGTTCGAGCCGCCCGCTGCGCGAGAGAATGAAGACAGCCAGCAACGGAAGCGTCACCGCAATCAACACAAGCAGTTCAAGCGCGCCCATCGTACCCCGCCAGGCGAGATAGGCCGGAGCCAGGCTCAGGGCCACCGCGCCGAGCGTCAGCCGCGTCAGCATGAAGCGCTCGTGGCGGATGCGCTCAACGGAATTCGGCAGCACCGATGGATGAACCATCGCCGCTACCTGTGTCCTGATCGCCGTCATCGTGATGGGAAAACGCAACGCTCACCTCGGCAGGCCGACTTGCCTGTAACATCCCGATCCTTGCCGAGCCGGGTTTAAGCGGGGTTTAAGGCGATTGCCGACCGAACGCGCCGAACCTGTTCCGCGGAGAGAAATTCGACAAATTGTACAGATAGTTAGAGCAGTTCGGCCGACGAATTTCATCCATTTCGATGTTCGCAGCAGGGTGAACGGAAGCTGAAGATAGAGCTGCGCCTTCGATTCAAATGCATTGCTTACAAATGACGCGATCTTTTGAGATCCGGATCTAGGATGTCTTCGGGATCAGGGGCGAGCCGGCATTGCCGGCAACCGGGGAAACGAGCGATGGCCTATCTTCTGCGCAGCCTGGCGGTGATCGGGGTCATCGCCCTCAACTCACCCGTCCATGGCGGCAAAGCCGAAGATGGCGGCGCGGCTGATACCCTGCGCAACGTGGCGAAGGCTGCGAGCCAGGTCGATGTCAGGACAGTGGCGAATGGCGCCATGGCCGCCCGTGAGGCCGCAGAGATCCTGGCTGGTCTCGATCCGGAAACGCGCTCCCGCTTCCTGGCGCTCACGCTCAGTGCAGCAAACCAGAAACCTCTGGCCACTACCCGCTAGCAGACTCGCACCTATATCTTGAAGGGCGAGCGCTTGACGGGGGGCGCCGGTCGGCCGAAGACGCTCGCCGTTGCCGCCCCGCCCATGGCGCGGCTCCGAGCGGACAGGACATGAGCGCAAGCCTCGACGAGATCATCGCCAATTTCGAGCTGCTCGAAGAGTGGGACGACCGCTACCGGTATCTCATCGAGCTCGGCCGCAGCCTCGCCCCGCTGCCGGAAGAAGCGCATAACGACGACAACAAGGTCCGCGGCTGCGCCAGTCAGGTCTGGCTGGCGGCACGCAGGGAAGGCGGCCCCGGCGCAGGGACGCGCCTGCATTTCCTGGGGGACAGCGATGCCCATATCGTACGTGGCCTCGTTGCGCTGGCACTCGCGATCTATTCGGGCCGCACCGCCCAGGAGATCCTCGCGACGGACGCATTCACGATCTACCAATCCCTCGGGCTCGCAGCCCATCTGACGCCGCAACGCTCGAACGGCGTGCGCGCGATGATCGAACGCATCAAGACGGATGCCCGCAGGGCGGTCGCCTAAGACTGCTCAAGACCGAATGCGGCGGGCGCAGTGAAAGCTGTCGCGCGGCCGGTTAAGCCTCGCCTCCTGCCGCTTCCTCATTTGCTTCGCTGGGGGATGTCGGCGCCCCCAGGCGACGGCTGGGACCGATGARCCGAGGCACGACGCGATCCCCGCCGAGCACGCCGGCAAGCGGCAGCGCCATGAAAAAGGCCGCCGGGAACCCGGCGGCCAGACGAACTGTTTGGTCGCAAGCGCTGCCCACATTGGCAGCGCCGTCCTCCGCGACAAGCAATCAGCGGCGCTTGCGGCGCTGCTGACCCAAGCCCATTTTCTTCGCCAGCTGCGAGCGCGCCTCGGCGTAGTTGGGAGCCACCATCGGGTAGTCGGGCGGCAGACCCCACTTTTCGCGATACTGCTCGGGCGACATATTGTACTGCGTACGAAGATGACGCTTCAGCGACTTGAACTTCTTCCCGTCCTCAAGGCAGATCAGATAGTCGGCCGTGATGGATTTCTTGACCGGAATGGCCGGCTTGGGCGCCTCGGCAGGCACAACCGGCGCAACACCACCAACAACGCGGCTCAGGGCGGCATGCACATCGCTGATCAAAGCGGGCAGTTCGGACGTAGGAACAGAATTGTTCGACACATAAGCGGACACGATGTCCGCGGTCAGCTCGATGAAATCCGAGCCGTCGTTGTCGGTCATGGCGAAAATACTCCTTATGTGTTCTTGGACAAAAAAATCGTCGGATCGGCCTGAACGTCCCGCGACTGAAGCCTTCGTTCTTCCAGCCCAGCAGCTGGTCAAGAGCTGCCCAAGCCAGAATCACAAAAAGCGAGACGACGAGGAAACGGTTTAATGCATAGAAAACACTCTCGCAAGACAATAATCGATCGCATGAATACATTCAAACGCCCGACTTACTGCACCCACGAACATTGTTCATAGCGTCCGTATTGTGTCGCGGCCATGATCATGCTCGGTCTGGTTGTCTTGCTCGCGCCACACACCGGCCTTACCTGTTCATTGCGCGCGCGAAGTACCCAAGTGTCCTATGCCTACCCGGATTTGAACTCCGAACCTTCGTGAACATCGCAACAAACGACGTTGACTACGCAACGATACCCACATCGCCCTCAATCCTTAACGCCATCTTAAGACAGTGCGAGCCCTGCCGTGACCAAACGCCTCCCCTTGCCTCCCCGTGCCGAGAAGCGGCCGGAGACCCGTACCGTTCACGGAGTTGCGCTGAGCGACGCCTATGGCTGGCTCAGGGCCGAGAACTGGAAGGATGTTCTCCGGGACCCCGGCAAACTGCCTGCAGATATTCGCGCCTATCTTGAAGCTGAGAACACCTATTGCGCAGCATTGATGGCACCGACGCGTGCTCTGCAGCGCGATCTGGTCAAGGAAATGCGCGGCCGGATCAAGGAAGACGATGCAGCCGTCCCACAGCCGGACGGCGCCTTCCTCTATTATTCGCGCTATCGGCGCGGCGGCGAACATCCTCTGATCTGCCGCAAGCCGCGCATCAGGCCCGAAAAGGGCGAAGCCCGCGAGCAGCTCCTGCTCGATGCCGACGCCCTGGCAAAGGGCAAGGACTTCTTCGAGCTCGGCGACGCGGCCCACAGCCCCGATCACAGCTTGCTTGCCTGGAGTGCGGACGAGGCGGGCTCGGAGCTCCACGACATCAAGGTCCGCGACCTTGCCACCGGAGCGGATCTGGACGACCGGATCACCGACACCACCGGCGACATCGTCTGGGCGCCCGATTCACGCTCCTTCGCCTATGTCCGTCTCGACGCCGATCACCGCCCGTCGCAGGTCTTCCGCCATCGACTTGGCACCGGGATGGACGAGGACGAACTCCTGCATGACGAGCAGGATGCAGGCATGTTCGTCGATATCGACGAGACCCAGTCCGGCCGCTTCCTGCTGATCTCGATCAGCGATCATGAAACCTCGGAGACCCGCTTCGTCGATCTTGCCGCACCGCAGGCTGAGCCGGTCCTGATCGCGCCGCGCGAGACGGGCCGCCAGTACAGCGTCGAGCATCACGGCGACGACTTCCTGATCCTGACCAATGCCGATGCCGAGGACTTCAAGATCGTCTCGGCCCCGCTCGCATCCCCATCGCCGGAGAATTGGCAGGACCTGATACCGCACCGATCAGGCCGCCTGATCCTCAGCCATCTCTGCCTGAAGGATCGGCTCATCCGGCTCGAACGCGAGGATGGCCTGCCGCGCATCGTCATCCGCGACCTCGCCAGCGGCGCCGAGAGCAGCATCTCCTTCGACGAGGAGGCCTATGGTCTCGGCCTCGATGCCGGCTACGAATTCGAAACCGACACGCTGCGCTTCCTCTATGCCTCGATGGCGCGCCCGGCCGAAACCTACGACTACAACATGGCGACGGGAGAGCGGACGCTGCTGAAGCGCCAGGAGGTTCCGTCCGGCCACGATCCGGCGGCCTATCGGGTGCGACGCGTCTTCGCGACGGCGAAGGACGGAGCCAGGGTCCCTGTCTCGCTTCTGCACCGGGCCGACCTTGCCCTCGATGGTTCAGCGCCCTGTCTRCTCTATGGCTACGGCTCCTACGGCGCGGCCATGTCGGCCTCGTTCCGGACCAATCCGCTCAGCTTGGTCGATCGCGGCTTCGTCTATGCCATTGCCCATATCCGCGGCGGCACCGACAAGGGCTGGCGCTGGTATCTCGACGGCAAGCGCGAGAAGAAGACCAACACCTTCACGGACTTCATCGCGGCGGCCGAGATGCTGGCCGATACCGGCTTTACTGCACGCGGCCGCATCGTCGCGCAGGGTGGCAGCGCCGGCGGCATGCTGATGGGCGCAATCGCAAACATGGCCCCGGAGCTGTTCGCCGGCATCATCGCCGAGGTCCCCTTCGTCGATGTGCTCAACACGATYCTTGACGACACGCTGCCGCTCACCCCGCCGGAATGGCCGGAATGGGGGAACCCGATCCGGGACGTCGAAGCCTTCCACATGATCAAGAGCTATTCGCCCTATGACAACGTCCAGGCGCAGGCTTACCCGCCGCTGCTCGCGATGGGCGGGCTCACCGACCCTCGTGTGACCTATTGGGAACCGGCAAAATGGGTCGCGMAACTGCGCGCGACCATGACCGGCGGCGGGCCGGTCCTGCTGCACACCAATATGGAGGCCGGCCATGGCGGCTCGGCCGGGCGCTTCGACTCGCTGAAGGAGGTGGCGCTGGCCTATGCCTTCGCCATCCACACGATCCGCGAGGGATGGCCGGAGCAAGCGGCCGCCAAGAGCTGATCAGCCGCCAAGCCTGCTCTTCTCGCTGGCGAGATAGGTCTTGAGCTCGTCCATCGAGGCGAACTTGTACTCGCCATCGGGCGTACGAGCCTGGATGGAACCATCAGCATACATCGTGAAATGCGTGTCGCCGACCTGATAAGCTCCGACGACGCCCTCGTCGGAGGTCGCCGGGCCGGGCGGCTCGGGAACCGTTTCCGTCTCTTCGCCGGAGATTGCCTCCTCGGCTTCATCCAGCGGCTCGCCCTCAGCCTCGGTCTCCTCGAAGACCGGCTCGATCCGAGATTCCGCCTCAGTCGTGTCCGGTTGGACCTCCGGCGCATCCGCACTCTCGACATCCGGCTCCAGCCGTGGCGCTCCGCTGGTCAGCGGCGGCCAGCGCGGTATCGTAGGCTCATCCGCCACTTGCTCGGGCTCGCCAAAAGTCGGCTCACGCCGGCCGAAGGCCGGTGCCATCCAGGCGGCGGCCTCGTCGATCTCGCGATCGCGCTGATCGAACGATGTTTCTCCCGCCGGCAGATCGGGCTCCGGTTCGGGCTCGAAATCGGGTTCCGGGCGCTGCGGACCGAACGAGAGATGCTGGCGCAAGGCGCCGAAATCATCGGCTTCCACGGGGGGCTTGGCCTCCTCCGGGCGCGGCCTCTCGACCTGCGGCCACCAGGCTGGCGCTTGAGGCGAACGCAGGTCTTCGTCACCCGCCACAGCGCCCGTGTCGGCGTCCTCGACCTCTCCGGCGGCTTCGTCCTCATGCTGCGTCACGAAGGAAGCGGCAATCGACGGGGTGACAACGTCCGGCGCAAGCTCGGGCAGCACCGCTTCCGTTTCATGCGGCTCATGCAGTTCGGCCGTGGGGGCATCCGCCCTGCCCTTTTCGGGCTCCTCGACCGCGTCAATGGCCTCCTCACGCCGGTCAGCGGGCAGCTCCGAGGGGTGCGTGATCTCATCGAACAGATCGCTGATCACAGGCTCAGGCAAGTCCTGGGCGGCAGCGGGAGCATCCTCAGCGCCACCGCGCATTGAAGCTGCCAGGGCCCCGCCGGCGGCGACAAGCCCGGCCCCTGCTGCCACGGTGCCAAGGCCCGGAAGCGTCGACCGGGCTTCGCCCGGGATCGTCCGTACATCGTCATCCATCTCCACCGATGCCCGCGCCGCGTCAGCGGCGGAAGGCCCGGCTGAGGCCACCGTCAGCGCACCGGCAATCGCCACCCTGACGCGGCGCAGTTCCACCAGGACCCACGACAGGGCAAGCAGGATGATCCCAGCAGCGACAGCCACGCTGCCGGCTATGACCAGGGTGAAGCCCCGCTCGAGCACGAGGTAGGGCCAGCCATTAACGATGGCAGCGATGCCACCGGCAAAGAACCCCAGGCCCAACAGAACGAAGATCGTTATCAACGCAGTACCCTCAGTATCCACCGGAGGCAGGCGGCTTCATCGCCTCTCCGATCATCTTCTAACTTATTGAATAAGAGACTGTTTCACAATTCGCACTGAACTATGCCTGCAAATGGCCTGTTCATTGTGCCCCGTCCCGCATGTTTCGGGCCGTTTGCTCCGACGCAATATCATGGCCCACGGCGCGCCAAGCCGGTTGCCGGCCGGAAGCGGGAGGCTTAACTATCGCGTGGAATGGCGGCTGATCCGCCGGGCTGGCAAGTCCCAAGCCGTTCATGACGAAGCCATTCTCAGCAGTGTGATTTGACAGCCTAAGGAGAGGCCAAATGACCTTTACCCTTCCCGATCTGCCCTACGCCCATGACGCGCTCCAGCCGTTCATGTCGCGGGAGACGCTGGAATATCACCACGACAAGCACCACCAAGCCTATGTCACCAACGGCAACAACGCGATCAAGGGCACCGAATTCGAGGGCAAATCGCTCGAAGAGATAGTCAAGGGCTCCTACGGCAAGAACCCGGCTGTCTTCAACAATGCCGGCCAGCACTACAACCACCTCCATTTCTGGAAGTGGATGAAGCCCAATGGCGGCGGCAAGCTGCCGGGCGCGCTGGAGAAAGCCGTCGTCGATTCGTTCGGCTCCGTCGACAAGTTCAAGGAAGACTTCGTTGCGGCTGGCGTTGGCCAGTTCGGCTCCGGCTGGGCCTGGCTCGAGGTCAAGGGCGGCAAGCTCGCGATCAGCAAGACCCCGAATGGCGAGAGCCCGCTGGTTCACGGCGGCACGCCGATCCTCGGCGTCGATGTCTGGGAGCACTCCTACTACATCGACTATCGCAACCGCCGTCCCGACTACCTCAAGGCCTTCCTCGAGAGCCTGGTGAACTGGGACTACGTTGCTGAACTCTACGACGGCGCCAAGGCCTGACGGCAGCGCAGTCGTGACCCTATGCGACGGGGCCCTTTCGGGCCCCGTTTTGCATTCTTGGTAGGGTGACGGTCAGGCCGCCACGCTGTGCAGGAATTGGTCGACCGTCGCGCGCAGTCGCAATGCCTGGGCCGCAACCTCGCCAGCGGCATCCCGAACCTGCCMCGCAGATTGTCCGGTCTCCTCGACGCTGTCCGCGAGCACGCTGAGATCGCTCGACACCGACAGCGCTGAAGAGCTTGCCATCGCAACGCCGCTGGCAATCTCGCCGGTCGCGATCGCCTGCTGCTCGATCGACGTTGCGACCGCGTTCGTGAAGTTCTCGATCGCGCCCATTCGGTTGGCGATGTTCAAAATGGCGCCGACGACCTCACCGGTCGCCCCCTGGATGGCGCCAACCTGTGTCACGATCCGATCTGTTGCATCCGCCGTCTGCGCCGCAAGACTCTTCACCTCCGACGCAACGACCGCGAAGCCACGCCCAGCGTCGCCGGCGCGCGCAGCCTCGATCGTCGCGTTGAGCGCCAGCAGATTCGTCTGTGCGGCGATATCCCGGATCAGATTCACCACCTCGCCGATCGCGCGAGCCGTTTCGTCCAGCGCTTGTACCGAACCCGCGGTGTCGCGCGAGGCTGAGGCTGCCTCGACGATCTCGGTGCGGACATGCCGGATCTGAAACTCGACCTCGCGGATGGCCGCGCCCATCTCTTCGGCGGCCTGTGCGGCGTTCTCGACATTGGCCGAGGCCCCGTGCGAGTTCTGGGCGGCGCGGGCCGCACGTCCCGACGACTCTGCCGCAACACGCGCCAGGCCATCCGACGCTTCGCTCATCCGTTCGGCGTTGTTCTTGAATGCCTCCAGCGCGGCACTAACCTCGCCCCGGAACAGGGCAATCGATTCGTCGACGCGGCGCTGCTGGTAGCGGCGTTCGGCCTCGGTGACGTGCTGGGCCTCCTGRAGGGCCGCACGCTCTCCCAACCGGACCTTGAGCACGCTGAGCGCCTGCGCGATCGCGCCGATCTCGTCCCTCCGGTCTGCCGCGTCGATCGGTGTATCGAGCTTGCCGTCGGAGATGCTGACGATGGCCTGGGTCATGCTCTTCAGCGGCCGCATCGTGCGCGACAGGGAAACCCAGAGCAGTGGTCCGAGAATGAGCAGGATCAGAACGCCGATGCCGATCGTGACGAACTGCTCAAAGGAGGCCCGCGCATTGAGGCGCGTCTTGTCGAACCGGACGGCGACATAGCCGACCTGCTTCTGGTTCGGCCCAATCCGCACCGAACGAAGCTGGACGAGGTAGACATTATCCTCAAGCTGAAGAGTATCGCGCTCCTTCAAGGCATCCCAGGGCTCGCGCCCAAGTGCCGCCGCCAATGAGCGTGGGGTGAGCGAAAGCCTGCTCTCGGTCGATTCGCCGGCGCTCGCCAGGGCAACGATGTCATCGGCGACGAAGCCGGCATTGAAATCGGGGTCCTGACGCAGCGATTCGAGGATGTATCCCAGTGTCGTGGTGTCACGGGACAGAATTAGCGCCGGAGCGGCATTCGTGACCATGCTGGTCAGCGCAGCGATCTTGTGCTCGAGATCGTCGCGGGTCTGGGCCTGATTATAGCGTGATGCCACGATCACGAGGATGAGGATGGCCGCCGCGACGATGGCAATCGCCGCCCCAGCGATCCTGCTGCCGAGCGAGAGCGAACCGCGTGTTCCAGCCGAGCGCTTCGATGCAACCATCGCGATCGCCCCAGATCGCTTCAACCATGCCATAGCGCCGAGATCTCCGCCGGAGGCTGCAAGGGTAGGATCCGAACGGACCGGTGCTTACAAACTGAGCGATCACGGTAAATTTTCGATTGCGTAGGGTTAGCTTCGCGGCAAAGTTTTTAGCCGGCACCGACCTGTGGTCAAAACAGCTCCGAGAAGCGCGCAATTCTGAAGCCCGGCGGAGGCACGAACGCGGCAAGGGCAGCGTGTTCGAGCGCGCGCGTGGCGATCACCGGATCGAGCCGCGCCAGTTCGTCATCGATATGTCCGGGATGACACATCACAAGATGTGCCGCTCCGGGCGCGATCAGGAAATGGCGCAGATCCGCGCCGAAGTCGCGTTCGGAATCGAATGGCGAAACGCCAGAGAAGCCCCGGTTGACCGGGATCCCGCGCCGCAAGGCCTGCGAGCGCAGGCCCACGGCCAGACCAGCGATCACCAGTGCCTTGCCTACCGCCACCCCGCGCTGGCGGATCGCCCGGGCCGAGTCGGCCGGATCGCGCAGATAGACCGTCCCTTCCGGGTAGTGGCGCTGGATCGCCCGCAGCACCGCTCCGCGGACGCCCGGCAGCACGTGGACGTGCTGATGGCCGTCGACAAAATCCGGTGCGTGGCCCAGCGCGTCCTCGAAGGCTTCGAGCTGACGGCCGATCTCGCCCGCGATCTCGGCGCGGGCTGCGGCCGAGGTCGCCGCCGCCCGCGCGAGATCGCCGAGCCTTGGGAACATGCCCGCTGGCGCGACCCGATGCATCGGCCCAAGCGGGGCAGCGCAGGTCAGATTGAGATGCAGCCCGAGATCAGCCCTGCCGGAAAAGCTGCCCAGTTCGGAGGCAAGGCGCTGCCAATGCGGCCGGTTTGTCATTGCGCCCGTCGCCGAGAGCTTTCCAAGCGCAAGCAATTCCAGGATCGAACGGCTGACGCCTTCGGTCATGGCAAAATCATCGGCACAAAGAACGAAACGGATCGTCATCGATTTCGTTGTCCAGGGTTCATCCGCGATGGTGTAAGGGGCCCGTCGTAGGACTTGTGAGCACAACAGCTTTACGGTTCTGTGCCCATCGCGTCACCCGTGTCGAGCCCGGCTTCGCCGGAAGGCGGGGCCGGCCCGTCCTGGCCGGATCAAGAGGTCAGTCGTGTCGGAAACTTCGCCCGCTCCCAGCCTCGCAGTGCAGCGCCCCGCGCCTGCCCGGCCGGAGCTCTCCATCGTCGTCCCCGTTCACAACGAGGCCGATAATCTGCCGCTTCTCGTCGAGCGCCTGAAATCCGTGCTGACAGGCGTGGTTTCGTCCTGGGAAATGATCTGCATCGATGACGGCAGCCGCGACGGCTCGCTCTCCGTGCTGCGCCTGCTGAACGCCAGCGACCCGCGCATCAATGCCGTGTCGTTCAGCCGCAATTTCGGCAAGGAGATCGCCATCGCCGCCGGGCTCGACCATGCTTCGGGCGATGCGGTGGTGATCATGGACGCCGATCTGCAGCAGTTGTGGACGCATTGCGCGCCCTGCCGGAGCGGGCACGGTTTTCCAAGGGTCTCTATGCCTGGGTCGGCTTCCCCTCGACCGGCGTGACCTTCGAAGTCGCCGAGCGCCAGCACGGCGTCACCAAGTTCAGCTTCCGCAAGTTGTTCAGCTTCGCCTTCGACGGGTTGTCCTCGTTCTCGACCGTGCCGCTCAAGATAGCGACCTGGACGGGGGTGATCATCGCCCTGATCTCGACCTTCAGCGCCTTGTTCTTCCTGTTGCGGACGCTGCTCTACGGCACCGACCTGCCTGGCTTCCCTTCGCTGATCGTGTCGATCATGTTCTTCTCGGGCATCCAGCTGATTTCGCTCGGGCTGATCGGCGAGTATGTCGGACGCATCTTCGCGGAAGTGAAGCGCCGGCCACTCTACCTGATCGGCGAGCGGGTCGGTTTCAACGCGCGCGCCGTCGATCATCCGCGCGGCGACGCATTGCCGCCATTGATCCGCTAAGAATGGTGCAGACGATTCGGCTTGTTCCGGCGCAGGCGAGCGCGCCTTGGGGCAAGAGCGAGGCCTGGAGTTCGAGCATGACGCCGTCCGCACGCCGGAAACCACATCCCGGCCTCATGCGCTGATGTTCAGGAAGATCCTGTCCGTTGGCGGCTTCACGCTGCTCTCCCGCCTGAGCGGTTTCCTGCGCGACATCGCTCTCGCCGCCGTGCTCGGCGCCGGCGCGATGATGGATGCTTTTTCCGTCGCGTTGCGGCTGCCCAATCATTTCCGCGCGATCTTCGGCGAGGGCGCCTTCAACCAGGCCTATATCCCGGCCTATGCGCGCATCAGGCAGCAGACCGGAGACGCCGCGGCGGCGCTCTTCGCCAACCGCGTCTTCACGCTGAACCTGATCGTGCAGGTCGTTCTGCTCGCACTCGCCCTGCCCCTGATGCCCGAGGTCGTGCGCCTGCTCGCGCCCGGCTTTGCCAACGATCCTCAGCGCTTCGAGCTTGCGGTCGCGCTGACGAGGATCACCTTCCCCTATCTGCTCTTCATCACGCTGGTGACGTTGCTCGCCGCGAACCTGAACGCCGTCGACCGTTTCGCAGCCGCAGCGGCAGCGCCGGTCCTGCTCAACATCTGCCTGATCGCTGCACTGTTCATCGCCTTCCTGTTTCCGAGCGCAGCCTATGCCGCCGCCTGGGGCGTCGCCGTCGCGGGCCTGCTCGAATGGCTGCTGCTGGTGCTTGCGGCCCGGCAGGCCGGCGTGTCGACGGCGCTGACGCGCCCGCGTGTCGATGCCGATGTGAAGAGCTTTCTCAAGGCTTTCGGCCCGGCCGTCATCGGCTCCGCCGGTGTGCAGATCGCGCTCTTCGCCGACACGATCATCGCCTCCCTGCTGCCGCGTGGCGCCTATGCCTCGCTCTACTATGCCGAACGGCTCTACCAGCTGCCGATCGGCGTGATCGCGATCGGGGTGGGTACGGTGCTGTTGCCGACCATGAGCCGCCTGATCGCGGCCGGCGATATCCACGGCGCGGACAAGGCGCAGAACCGGGCCGTGGCGCTGACGCTGGTCATGGCCGCCCCCTTCGCCGCAGCCTTCCTCGCCATCCCGGAGCTGATCGTCTCGGCCCTGTTCGAACGCGGCCGTTTCGATGCGGCARCAAGCCAGGCGGCGGGCGCAGTGCTGTTTGCCTATGCAATCGGGCTCCCGGCCATCGTGCTGATCCGCTCGCAGGTCTCCGCCTTCCAGGCTCGTGGCGACACCACGACGCCAATGCTGGTTTCGCTTGCCGCCATCGCCGCCAATGTCGCGCTCAAGSTGCTGCTCTGGCGCGATTTCGGCGCGCCCGGGCTTGCGTTGGCGACGGCAACCGGAGCCTGGATCAATGTCGGTGCCTTGTTCGTCCTGGCGCTGCGCCGCGGCTGGACGAAACCGGACCGGCAGCTTCCCGGGCTGATCGTCATCACCCTCGCAGGTGGTGTGATTGCCGGGCTGGTCGCCCGTGTGCTCGCGCCCGGTGTCCTGGCCGCACTGGCGCATGTCCCGGTCGAGCCGCGCCTTCTGGCACTCACCGCGATCGGGCTGGTGGCCGCGAGCCTCTATCTCGTGATCGTTGCTGGCGGGTTGAAGGCGGCAGGCCTGTTCCGGCTCCTGCGCTGACCGGCAGATTCGTCAGGCCCTGAGCCGGGCTGCTCCGGAGCGAATGCGCGCGGCGGCCTCCGCAACCATGCGCTCGACGATCTCGGCTGCCGTCGGGATATCCGAAATCAACCCGGCAGCCTCGCCGAAGATCACTGCGGCGCCCTGCGGATCGCCGGCCATGAAAGCCGCCTTGTAGGCCGGGGCCTCCGCTTCGATCACGTCCTTGAGTTCATGGTCCCGGCCAACCCATTTCGCAATGAAGGCGTTGGCGCTGACCCGGATATCGAACGGTCTTGGCCAGTCGAGCTGGCGGACGATATCGGGGAGCGACGAGCGCACGGTCTCGTCCCCCGTCGCGGCGACGGCGACCGCATGGTGATTGGCGTGAACCAAGGCCTCACGGCTCGCCCA
This sequence comes from Allobosea sp. 01N443, assembly GCF_056399325.1. Classification (NCBI taxonomy): domain Bacteria; kingdom Pseudomonadati; phylum Pseudomonadota; class Alphaproteobacteria; order Hyphomicrobiales; family Alloboseaceae; genus Allobosea; species Allobosea sp. 01N443. The sequence goes on along the minus strand of NZ_JBFTRC010000110.1, from coordinate 4,203 downwards.
GAAACGCGTACCGACCAGAACGCCGTCTGCCCCCAGCATCAGGGCCGCCGCGAGTCCACGGCCATCGGCGATGCCGCCCGCCGCCAGCAGCAAAGTATCAGGGCTTTCGCGTGCGAGCAGATCGGCCACTTCCGGCACGAAAGGCAGGGTCCCGCGCGCTTGACCGTGACCACCGGCTTCGGCGCCCTGCGCGACGATGACGGCTGCGCCGGCCCGCAGCGCCTGCCGGACATGAACAATCGACTGGCACTGGCAGATCATCGGCACGCCAGCCGCCGCGATCTCGCCCGCAAAGGGTGCAGGATCGCCAAAGGAGAGCATCAGCGCCGCAGGCTGATGCTCGAGAACCTTGCCAAGCAAATGCGGCTGCCTCGCAAGCGACCAGGTGATGAAGCCGCAGCCGGTCCGGGTATTGCCGGCTGCGGCGAATTGCTGGTCCAGCCAGGCATCATCGCCGTAACCGCCGCCGATCAAGCCCAGCCCGCCGGCGCGCGTTACAGCGGCGGCCAACGCCCCGCCCCCGGCCAGAGCCATCGGCGCGGACAGGATCGGATGATCGATCCCGAAGCGCTCGGTGAGCCGGGTGGCGAGGCACGCCACAGTGACTAGGCGGTCTTGGAGTGCGCGAAGTCCATGTAGAGTTCGCGCGCCTTGCGGAACAGCGGGCCGGGCTGGAGCGCGGTGTTGTCGATCCGGGAAACCGGCATGACCTTCGAGTAGTTGCCGGAGATGAAGATCTCGTCGGCCTGCTCGAAATCGCTGTAGCGCAGGCTGGTCTCCTCGACCGTGATACCGTCCTGGCGCAGCAGCGAAATGACGCGCTGGCGGGTGATGCCGTTCAGGAAGGTGCCGTTCGCGACCGGGGTCTTCACCACGCCGTCCTTGGCCATGAAGATGTTGGACGTCGCCGTCTCCGCGACATTGCCAAGCATGTCGAGCACCAGCGCGTTGTCGAAACCGGCCGCCTTGGCGGCGCGCAGGACACGGGCATTGTTGGGGTAGAGGCAGCCGGCCTTCGAGTCCGTCGGCATGGTCTCGAGCGTCGGGCGGCGATAGGCGCCCTGCGTCACCGAGAAGCCGTTCGACGGCACCGGCATCGGAGCCTCGAAGAGGCAGAGGCAGAACTTGGTCGACTCAGGGTCGGCCATGATGGTCGAGAGACCGTCTGCCTCGCCCCAGTACATCGGCTTGACATAAAGCGCCGTGCCCGGGGCGAATTTCTTCGCGCCTTCATAGGTCTTGGCGATGATCTCCTCAGCCGACATCGTCGCCTTCAGGCCGAGCGCATGGGCCGAGCGGTTTACGCGAGCCGCATGCTTGTCGAGATCGGGCGCCTTGTCCTCGAAATAGCGAGCCCCGTCGAAGACGGTCGAAGCCAGCCAGCTGGCATGGGTCCGCGGGCCCATGATGCCCGGATTTCCCTCATGCCATTCACCTTCGAACCAGCTCCAGGTTTGCGAATACCAAGCCATAACCATCCTCGATTTTGTCAGTGTTATTGACCGACACCGTCTGCCGCCCCGCCGCGCGCGTCAACATGCCGAAGGCCCTCCGGCAATGACGTCATGTGATGGAAGCAATGCAGCCGGGTGATGGATCACAAGCCAAAGGCGCGGGCGAGCGAAACCACCGCCATGCCGACGACAAGTGCCAGAAGCTCGCTTCGGCGCAGTACCATGCTGCCGACAGCGGCCAGCAGCGCCAGCGCCGCAGCAAGCCCCAGACGCTCGACCAATGGCAGCACGGTTGCGACGACGATCGAGCCCGGCAATGCGGCCAGCCCGCGCCGGACATGCGGCGTGAGAGGGATGAACCCCATCAACACCACGCCCGAGATGCGACAGAGATAGGTGGCGATCGCCATGGCGGCGATCGCTGCCCAGGCTCCCCAGCCGGCGAGATCAGGCAGCGTCATCGAGGAAAGCTCCAGCGACCGCGCCAGAGAGCGCTCCGACGATGATGAAGGCATAGCCATCGACCAGCTTGGCCGTGACAAGCGCCACGATGCCCGCAACCAGCCAGGGCCGCGCCGCCTTCCGGCCACGCCAGAGCGGCACGATCATCGCTGCGAAGAAGATCGGCATCACGAGATCGATGCCATAGCGTCGCGGATCACTCACCAGCGAGCCGAGCAGATATCCCGGCACGGTGGCAAGAACCCAGACAACCCAGAGCAGGAGTCCGCCGCCGATCAGCACGCCGAGATCGCGCCCACCCTCGGCGTGATAGCGCGTTCCGACCAGCCAGTTCGCATCGGTGAAGAAGAACAGATGCAAGGCGTTGAGGGCCCGCGGAAAACGCGAGAACCAGGGCTGAAGCGACGCACCTTGCAGCACCATCCGCGCATTCACCGTCGCGGTGACGGCTGCAAGGCCGGCGATCGCCCCCCAGGTCCATTCCGGCCGCCAGAGTTCCATCGCCACGAGCTGCGCGACCCCGGCATAGACAATCGCGCTCATCATCACGGTTTCCAGCAGGCTCAGGCCCTTCGCCGCGGCGGCTGCACCGAAGGCAACCGCGAAAACGATGATGCCCGGGAGCACCACGGAAATCTTGCGGACTCCCAGAATCATGCCGCGCCAGGTCACGGGCGCGCGCGCTTCCTTCGGGAGTGGGTCGGGTKACGACGTCATGCTTCYTCCATGGACCAAGCAGGCCCCGCGTCAACGGGTCCAGGCGGCGCCGTTGCATGAATTCCATGCAGGGCGGCGCAACGCGGATCAACAGAGGCGACGGAACGCCCCGAGCCCGCTAGCATTCTGCCATGCTCTGGCTGACCTCGATCGATACAAAGGCCTCCACACTCCCCGCGGTCTGGCTGATCCCGACCAGCGAGCGACCGGCCAATCTGATGGAGCGCGCGCGGCTCAGACATAGCGTGGCTGGGCTCGTGCTGGACCACCAGCTCGGCCAGCCAGCCGCCACCAGTGAGATCGGCCATGACGAGCGGGGCCGACCGCTGCTCGTCGGCCCCGCTGGCCGCGACCTGCATCTTTCTCTCGCGACGCGCTCAGGCATCGTTGCCGTGGGCCTTGCCGAGCGGCCGATCGGCGTCGATGTCGAGCGGGTGGAACAGCAAACAGAGCCGCCGCTGGCCGTTCTGCACCCCACCGAAAGGGACATTCTGCTTGCCCTGCCTGCGGCTGAAAGACCGCTCGCCTTCGCGCAACTCTGGAGCGCGAAGGAGGCCTATGTGAAGGCACTGGGCACGGGCTTTGCGCACGCGCCCGAACGCTTCTGCGTGAGATTCCTGGCGGAAGGATTCTTCACGGTCGAGGACGCGGGCGTTCGCTCCATCGGTCTCGGAGCGGCCCGCCTCATGAAAAACGGCGACCAGGAAGACCTGGCCGCCGCGATTGTCGTACTTGCCTGAAGGGCGGCTTAGCCGGGCTGGTTCACCGGCTTGCGCTTCAGGACGTAGCCGATGATGCAGACAAGCGCCGCGCCGAGAGCCGCGCTGACATAATGGGGCAGGTTCGCAGGCCCGACGCCGAGCGGGTTGACGTCCGTCGAGACCGCCTTGACCCAGGTCGGCATGTTCACCTGCAGCCATTGCAGCACGGCGATATCACCCAGAATCATCTCTGCCGCGATCCAGCCGAGCAGTGCAGCGCCAATCCAGATCAGGATCGGGAAACGCTCGATGATCGAGGTCAGGAGCTGCGCGCCCATGATGATCAGCGGGATCGAGAGCAGCAAGCCGAAGATGAAGAGCTCAGGGTGGCCCTTGGCGGCGCCGGCGATCGCGATGACGTTGTCGAGGCTCATCACGGCATCGGCGATGGCGATGGTGCGCACGGCCTTCCAGAGATTGTCCGCTGCCTTGATGTCGGTATGCGCTTCCTCTTCACCCTTGGCGAGCTTGACCGCGATCCAGAACAGCAAGAGGCCGCCGACGACCTTCAGATAGGGCACGGCCAGCAGATAGGTGACCACCAGAGCGAAGGCGATACGCAGGCCGACCGCCGCACCCGCKCCGAGCCAGATGCCGACCTTGCGCTGATTCTCCGGAAGGGAGCGGACGGCAAGCGCGATCACCACCGCGTTGTCGCCGGACAAGAGCAGATCGATCCAGATGATCTGCAGCAGCGAGATCCAGAATTGGCTCGACGAAAAATCCATTTTACGGTCAGTCCTCTATCAAGTTGCCGGGTCGGGCCGGCGTGATTTCAGCCAATAGCCAAGGCCGAGAACCAGCAGCGC
>NZ_JBFTRC010000109.1:0-18080 GCF_056399325.1 Allobosea sp. 01N443 | reverse complement strand
CGTTCGAGCTCGGCACCGATCCCGATATCAACGCGGTCAACGTCAACAACCGCGTTCAGATCGCCCTGTCGAAGCTGCCGCAGGATGTCCAGCGCCAGGGCGTCACGGTCAAGAAGAAGTCCTCGGCTCTTCTCGGCGTGCTCGCCGTCTACTCGCCGAAGCGCACCTATGATCCGCTCTTCCTGTCGAATTATGTCACCATCAACATGCTCGACCGGATCAAGAGCACGCAGGGCGTCGGCGATGCCGCTCTGTGGGGCGCGCAGGATTATGCGATGCGCGCCTGGATCAAGCTCGACGAACTGACCGGACTCAACCTGACGACCGGCGACCTCATCGCCGCCATCCAGTCGCAGAACGTGCAGGCCGCCGTCGGCCGGATCGGCGGACGGCCGATCTCCGACGACCAGCAGCTTCAGCTCAGCATCCAGACCAAGGGACGGCTGGCCACCACCGAGGAATTCTCCAACATCATCCTGCGCACGAACCCGGATGGTTCGGTGCTGCGGCTCGGCGACGTCGCGCGGCTGGAGCTCGGGGCCAATAATCTCGACCGCGACACCCGCCTCGGCGGCAGCCCGGCAGCCGTGATCGCGCTCTACCAGGCGCCCGGCGCCAACGCGATCACCACGCTCGACGCCGTCCGCGCCCAGGTCAGGGAGCTCGCCAAGAGCTTTCCCGAAGACCTGGAATGGAAGGTGACCTACGATCCGACGGCCTTCATCACCGCCACCATCGACGAGGTCAAGAAGACGCTCCTCGAGGCCTTCGTGCTCGTCGTCATCGTCGTCTATCTGTTCCTGGGGAGTTTCCGCGCGACGCTCATCCCGACGCTCGCGGTCCCCGTCAGCCTGATCGGCGCCTTCATCGTCCTCAACGCCATCGGCTACTCCGCGAACTCGGTTTCGCTGCTGGCCGTCGTGCTCGCCATCGGCATCGTCGTCGACGACGCGATCGTCGTGGTCGAGAATGTCGAGCGCGTGATGGAGGAGCGGCCGGAGCTCACGCCGGGCGAGGCGACGAAGGTCGCCATGCGGGAAATCACCGCGCCGATCATCGCGATTACGCTCGTTCTGCTCTCCGTCTTCGTTCCCGTCGCCTTCATTCCCGGCATCGCAGGCGAGCTGTTTCGCCAGTTCGCCGTGACGGTCGTCGTCGCCATGGTGCTGTCGGCGATCAACGCGCTCACGCTCTCGCCGGCGCTGTGCGGTGTCCTGCTCAAGCGCCATCACGGCCCAAGGCGCGGCCTGATGGGCTATGTGATGCGCAGCATCGACCGGGTCCGCGACGGCTATGGCGCGGTGGTCGCGCGCATCGTCCGCTTCTCCGTGATGGGCCTCGTCCTCGTCGCCATCGCGGCGGTGGGTATTGGCGGCCTCTCGAAATTCACCCCCACCGGCTTCCTGCCCGAGGATGACCAGGGCGCCTTCTTCGTGGTGGTCCAGTTGCCGGACGGCGCTGCGGTCGGGCGCACCTCGGCCGTGGTCCAGCAAGCCGAGGAGATCCTCAAGGGCGAGGCGACGGTCGCCGACTACACCTCCGTCGTCGGCCTCAACTTCATCGACAATTACTCGCAGGCGAACTCCGCCATCATGGTCGTGACGCTCAAGCCGTTCAGCGAGCGTCAGGGGGCCGATCTCGGCGTGCCCGCCATCATGCGCCGGCTGGCGCCGAAATTCGCGCAGGTCCAGGGCGGCACCGTGATGCCGCTCGCGCCACCGCCGATCATCGGCCTGGGAACCGGCGGCGGCTTCACCTATGTGCTGGAGGATCTGCGCGGCGGCGACCCCAAAACCCTGGCACAGGTGGTCCGCGGCCTGACCATTGCCGCCAACCAGGACCCGCGACTGTCGCGGGTGTTCAGCACCTTCTCGGCGACCACGCCGTCGATCTATCTCGATATCGACCGCAACAAGGTCCAGATTCTCGGCGTCAAGCTTCAGGATGTGTTCCAGGCGCTGCAGGCCTCGCTCGGCGGCTACTACGCCAACGACATGAACCTGTTCGGCCGGACCTGGCAGGTGCAACTCCAGGCCGAGGCCGTCGACCGCGCCTCGATCGACGACATCTACCGGATCAATGTCCGCAGCGCCGACGGCAAGATGGTGCCGCTGCGCAGCCTCCTGGAGATCCACGTCGTCGTCGGTCCTCCCGCGCTGATCCGCTACAACAACCTGCGGGCCGTCACGATCCAGGGCGGCCCGGCGCCCGGCGTCTCCTCGGGAGAGGCGCTCAACGCCATGCAGGAGGTCGCGGCCCGCGTGCTGCCCGCGGGCTATGCCGGAGAATGGACCGATACCGCCTTTCAGGAGAAGCGGGCCGAGGGCAAGACGCCGATCATCCTCGCCTTCGCCGTGCTCTTCGCGTTCCTCTTCCTCGTCGCGCTCTACGAGAGCTGGACGATTCCGGTGCCCGTACTGCTTTCGGTCTCGATCGGCATTCTCGGCTCCTTCGCCTTCATGGTGCTCGGGCACCTGACACTCGATGTCTATGCCCAGATCGGCATGATCGTGCTGATCGGCCTTGCCGCGAAGAACGGCATCCTGATCGTCGAGTTCGCCAAGGAGCAACGCGAGAGCGGGGTTCCGCTGCTCGAGGCCGCGGCGGAAGGCGCCCGGCTGCGCTTCCGCCCGGTGATGATGACCTCCTTCGCCTTCATCCTCGGGCTGCTGCCGCTCGTCATCGCCACTGGCGCCTCGCAGCTCGCCCGGCGCAATGTCGGCACGCCGGTCTTCGGCGGCATGATCTTCGCCTCGCTGCTCGGGATCTTCGTGATCCCGCCGCTCTACGTCTTCTTCCAATCGATGCGGGAACGCCTGCGCCCCTCGACGCGGCCGAAGCCGATCGCAGAGGCGGCGACACCGCAGGCTGGCGAAGCGGTGGCCAAGCCGCATAGTCCTGCAGAATAGGGTCTGACGCGGTGGGCGTTCGGACCGGGATGTGCGACGGTGACCGTCGAGGGGGCTGCAATCCGACCGAGCGACAAGACACTCCTTCGGGGCGATGTTGGGCAAGACGCGAACGCGGCCGGAATCGATTGTGGCCCCGGATAGAGCGTCCTCGCTCGAACGCGCCCGACACCTGTGACCCGGCCGCGCCGAAGGAATTGGCCTAGCGACGCGATTTCAAGAGGTTAGAAGTGGCGGAGACGGAGGGATTCTCAGCCGATTTTCTCATAAGCAATTGAAATTGCTAATCTCTCTYACCAGAGAGCTAGCGCACGCGTGCCATACTCAACAGCCATTCGATGTGGCCAGATTGAGCGCTTCGGCGTGACCGCGTCAAGGAATTCGTGCTGCCATTGCAAAGGACCCTTTGGCCATTCCTTCCGCGCGCATTTTGCGGTGAAGGCGGTTGAGGTCGCCCTCCCCTAACGAATGCGCGCTGTGGCGAATGGACAGCCTGCCGTCGTCCCGCGCTTGCCATGAATAAGACCCTGGACGCTGCTCCGGAACGCCTGCGCAGGATCTCAGGTCTCGTCGCGGGGCGCAGCGTGTCTGATCGTCGGCCTCTACAACGATTGGCTGGGGCTCGACGAGCGAATCGAGACGATCGCAGCCGAGATCGGGAAGATCGCAGCCGAGCAGGCCGCCTGCACGCGGCTCGTGAGCGCTCCGGATGTCAGGCCGATCATCTCGACTGCCCTGGTGGCCGCGGTCGGCGATGGTGAAGCCTTCGAGCCGGGGGCGGCGATTTTGACGCCTGGCTCGGTCTCGTCCCGCGGCAGTACAGTACCGGCGGCAGAACCGTGCTCGGGTGCATCTCGAAGTAGGCCAACAGCTATCTGTGCAAGCTGTTCATCAAGGCGGCGGAGGTCATCATCATGAGGCCGCACAACAGGGGGAAGTTCAGCTTCGGCAACTGGTTGAAGGAAGCGGCCGCGCGGCTTCACCGTAACAAGCTGGCAACTACGCTCGCCCGTATCAGCTGGAGCGTGCTGCGTAATGGACAATCCTTCGACACGCACAAGGAGGCGATCGCCGTCTAACAACTTCCCAAGGAGTTCGCGAACGGATTAATTTGTGCACCCTGAGCCTGGAAACGGCCGATCTCCTATAAGGCCAAAGGTGCGTGCGTACCCCATCATGGCCACGGCCCGGGAGCCGATCAGTTGGTCGGGTACACATGAGCGACTTCAGTCATCGCGCCGAACCCATTGTGAAATGCAGCCGGTCCACACAAGCGGGCCGGTCATTTGCTGCCGCTCAAATCAAGCTGCTGGAAAGCGGACCTTGCCAGCGTCAGAAACGCCCGCCCCAAAGTGGACAAGGTATTCAACTGTATGCCTCACGCTACTTACTTATTGCCGAGCACGTTCGCGCAAGCGCGTCCGCAGTGCGGCGCGCCCCAATTTACTTTGGAGGGCAGCTTCGCGCCCATGTTTCAACGACGCCGGGCGTTACCGCAATCAAGTCGGCTTGCTCGGACTTTTCAGTCATCAGTGCGAGTCTGCCTCCCGCAATGCGGAGACTAAAACAGGACTGCGCATCCCMAAACGTGGCAAGGCAAATCCGGTCGCCAACGACCTGCCACGTTAACGCCTGCTGGCCTCGGCCATCTACGACGGCTCCCGTTCCATCGGCACAAAGGGCGCGAACTCGGAAGATTGGCAGCGAACACCACGTGGCGCCGGAGGCCAACCGGCCAAGCGTCGCCCCATCTAGCGTCCGCTCCTGACCGGCGAGTTGCGCGATAACAGCAGCGACCGGCGATGTTTCTGCCGCGGCCTGCGGCCCCAGTGCCGCCTGCTGCAGCGCATCGGCGCGTTGGCTGAGGTTTTCGATTATGCAAGCGATCTCCCGCCTCTTAAGCGGCAGCCACACGTCGAAGGTTGAGCGCTCACGAACTGAGAACTGACCACACGTGCGGTAGGATTCGTCCTCTACCCCTATCGGGCTTTCAACCTGTCCGAAGCACGATCTACCGAGTCCGTAACAGCGATCGTAATCGAACGCCTCGAGTTTCTTGGCGGCCTTGCGCAGCTCTTCGGCGCGAGCGAGTTGCTCGCCGATCGGGACACTCGGCACCGAAGCCCGCTCGCACACTGGGAGATCGGGAAGCAGCCCTTGGGCGGGTGCAACGCAGCTACCCATCGCCCAGGCCACGATCGCTGTGGCACTAGCGAGCAGCCGGCGCGACATTGTAGATGGGACCAACACGTCTATCCCTCCGTGAACTCACGCAAACGCCGTCGTTCGCGCGATTTACCACGCTATTGCAGCAGGCGAATTTGCGTACGCGCTATCCTGGCGTCGAGTCGAATGATGAACTGTACGTCGGCATCGTCGCGAAGCCGTATGTCGGTGTAACGCGCGACGATCTCATGACACGCCATTGCACTGCGGCGCTCAATCTCACGGAAGCTGACTGCGGCAGCGAGAGCCGATTGGAGCTCGTTGATCTCCTGTAGAGACAATGTTGCAGGCCGGCCGATCAGATCGGCCGCGCGTAACCCCCCGGCAACGACCGGCGCTGGTAGAAACCGGTTGGCGAGCAGGGCATGTCCGATCGGCAGGAACACGAAACCGCCGGCTTGTGCTTCGAGCGTGTCGATCGCGGCAATGCAGCGCTCCATGCTGCCCGCGCCAGACGCGACATCTGCCATGAGATAGCGGAACCGCTCAACTGCGTTTAGCTCCGCTTCTCCGGTGAGCGGCCTGCCGTTCCTGTCTTTGGGCGCATACCTCGCGAGCAGGTCGTCGCTGACGCCTGGGTCTGTCAGGCTGGCAAGCGCAGGCGCGGCAGCTCGCAACCGTCGCAGCGGCGTCAGGTCGTCCGCGAGGTCGGTCAACAGATCAAGCGACGATCGATAAGCTTCGACCAGCGCGAGCGCCCGCTTCAGATGCTCGGCTTCCGACGGCTGCGCATTCGCCGACACGGCCAGCATGGCGAAGCCACACAACGCAATCAGGCGACGCCCAAAAAGCATGCATCCCCCTTAACTCCGGGACCAAACCAGCGCAAGCTAGGGGACAACTATGCCGTGAAATCTACGACAGCAGCAATATGGGAGGGATATACAGTGAAGCCGACCGTCGCAACGGCGTTCGCCATTGCTACTTTCGCTATCGCAGCGCCCCAAGCCCACGCCGATTATTGCCCGCGGACTGGCGCCTCGGCCTGGTGCTGCGGGCTGCAGGAACCAGCTGCGGCGCCTTCGCAGAAGAACTATCGCTGGCATGTGAACAGCCAGCTTTGCGAAGGTCTGATCTCGCCACGCCAGTCGGCCGCAGTGCTCGACCTTGCCGGTTTCGTCGCCAAACCGATACCGACCGACCGGCAGTTGCAGGAGGGCTCCGGCCCGGTGCAGATATCCCTGCCGCAGTTGCGCAGCACGGTGGAAGGACCGCTTCGCTTCCGCGGCATCTCGTTGAAGGGGGGACGGTATTTTCTCGCGGGCGATTTCACCGACCGTCGAGCGAAATCCTGGGACGTCGCGCAGTTTCGCAACAGCGCCTCCATGTTGACCTTTGATTTCGTGGCCTACCGGCCTGCCGATCCGGCCGCCGATCGGCAGCTCGTCTACGTGCCAGTGCGCTTCGTACCGCCGGGTGCGCAAGCCGCGCAAGGAAGTGCCAGCCGCGTTCGGCTGTTGTCGGCACGCCCGCTCGCCGCAGCCCGTGCAACCTACCTGCCACTGAACGCTGAGCTGAAACCGGACTTCGCTGCGGGCGAGGTGAACCTGGACGCCAAGGTCGCTTCGGTCGAGCTGATCGAGGTGACGATCCCCGACGGCATGCCCTCGGCGTTCCAACTTCTGCTGCGCGCCTGCACGAGCTCCGAGCAAGGCTGCGATCCTGCGACGGCCACGGCGGTCACGTTCGACATGGTGCTCGCACCATGAGCATGTTCTTGGACCTCTTGCGCCGGCGGCCGACCGAGCAGGATGCCGTAAAGGAAAGGCGTGCGGCGGTTGCGGCGGCGGCACTCGAAGCGGGGCGGACGGCCTATCTCAGTCGAGTGGTCGCGATCCTTGGCTCGACCGCTCAGCAAGCGGCGCACCCCGGCAGCAACACGGGTCTCGTGTCACCCGCCCCCGACATGGTTCAGGATGAGGCAGGTCAGGGCCTGAGGGCGGTGGATCTGATCGCGCTTGCCGCCATAGCGAACGATAAGCCGAAGGAAGAACCGATCGGCGCCTGGCAATATCCCGCAGCTCTGGCGATCGTCTGCATCACGGCGGCGGTCCTCGTGTACGGATCGCGCACCGCCCCCACAACGGCGTTGGCAATCGTCGCCGAGACCGATCATGTCGCCGTCACCGCAGCCCCTGAGGCAGATGCCGTAGCGTTGAAGTTCACGAATTTCCCGCCGATCGCGGCGTTAAACGCCCGGATCAACGGCAGTGCCGAGGCACTCCTTCTCGCGTCCGACGGCGGCGTAGCGCAGCGCTGCCCACCGATCGCGATCGACCGGCTGGTACGGCTACACGAGCCCGAAGGGCTGACGCTGACCTTCGCTTCCGGCTCTACCCTAACGCTCTCGGCCTTTAAGACTCCAGGCGCTGCAAATGTTGACCAGTTGCGGCTTGGCGGTGACGGCGCGTGGACGCTGCAAGCGGCGTTGCCCTGGATGCCTAACTTGTCGGGCGACTGCAKCCATTTCGGGGGCAACGAATGGCGGCTGCCGACCAGGCTGACGTTTCAGGCTCCGAGGCAAGAGCAAGGCGATGCCGAGATGCTGATCCAACTGAAGCCAGGCGATCGCGACCGGCCACCGGCGAGCGCCCTCCTGCCTCGCGTCGTGCTCGACGCGAGCCGCGTCTCGTTCGAGACTGTTGCCGCGAATGCACTCCTGTCGCCCGGCCCGCCTGCGCGTTGCTCCGTGATCGCAGGCACAGTCGACTTCGAGCAGCGCTTGAGCTTACCCCTGATCGATGTGCGCCATGTCGGGCACGAGGTACTGGGAAAGCGCCAGTGCCCTACGCTCGCGACGCGGAACGAGCTGCGCTGGCGCGTGGCCGTCGAGCCGATCGCCAACGGGAACTTCGAGGTTACCCAGCGTGCGAGCGATACAGGCGGGGTCGGCACTGTTTATCTGGTCGGGCCTGTGGGGGAACGAAAAATCGGCGTGAGCTACCTCGCCATTCTTACCGCCGACCCCGGGCTAGCACTGCTGCTCGGCGCAGCGACGTCCGTGATAGCCAACTTGTGGAGCCTTTCTCAACTGTTGAGGAGATGGATTTCATGATGCGATGCACAATCCTTGCAACGTTGGCCCTCCTTCAGCTCACCAGCATAGCGCGCGCGAGAGAAATGCCGCTCGGCGAGGCCCTCGACCGTGCCGCGGCCCGTGTCGTCACGATCGATGCCGGGAGGCGAGGGACCGGCTACGTCACCGCTGGTTCCGGCGGGCTGATAATGATCACCACCGCGCGACATGTCGTGGAGTCCGTTCTGGACTCCTCGCTGCCGGCTCCTTCGTTGCGATGGGCCCGCGTGCCGGACGGATGTGCGTCGACCCCGAAGGCGCTCTCGGTCCATTCGGTGACGCGGGGCGACTCTCCAGCCTTCGACGTCGCAGTGATCGTCGCTGATGCGGGCTGCGCACCGGACCTCAGAGCCGTGCCGTCGGCATGGACAGAAGGAGAGCCAGCCCCAAGTTCGCGATTTCATGCCGTGCGCGTGACAGACGTTCTGCCGGTCGGCAGCGGAGTAGGACCGTTCTGGTTTGCCGATGCCTGCCTGCGGGCGGGCGGATGCATCGACCGCAAGACGCTCAAGCTGGAGACCCAGGGATTTACCGAGCAAGGCATGTCGGGAAGCCCGGTCGTCACGCAGGCCGGGATCGTAGGGCTGGTGCTCGGAGACGATCACGTCGCCGCATGGCCCAGCGTGGAAATCACGGCGGCGCTGTGTGCGGKGACGGCGCTGCCGCCGACCCATGGATACGACACCGCTGGCCTCGCCTGCCGCGCTTCGCCAGGCTCGTCCACGCTCCCCAACATTCTGGTGCAGCGGGCGCCGACGGCGGCGGTACCCGCTGCAGACGGCTGCGACACCCGGCTGAACCAGCCGCTACGCGATTCGTCCGAGCTAGGCGCCGCCTACAGGTGCCGGCTGGAAAATCTCGTGCGCGGCTGGGAAAGCCGCGCGGCGCGTCTCGATTGCATGGAGTGGGAACGTTGTCGTGAACTCTGGTTCAAGACGGTCGCCGATAACGGCTTTGCTGTGGGAATGAATCCGCCCGCCGATTGGATAGCGCTGCTCGATCTTCTGCGGCTCCGGCCCTATCCGGTCGATCTGGTTCTCAGCCATCCGGATCGTATCGCCGACTTTCGCGCTGAATTTGAAAAGCACGGCTTTTCCAGCACCGGAAAGGGCTACTCCCCCGCCTTCCCGGCCCCCTCGGTTGTGTCCCACATCGATGGCCCGGCCTGTCTGGTTTCGCGAGATTGGCGAACCTTCGTCCATCCCCAGGCGCGCGCTGGAGATCTCATGGCGGATCATTTATCCAGCTCGGGAGACCTTGTGCTGGCTTCCGTCGACTACGGCCCGCTAGATGAAAAGCGCACAAAATACCTTGTCTGGAAGCTCATTCCGACGGGCTTGCAGGTCGCTGGCGAAAGGCAGAACCAAGAACAGGGTATGACCTGGCGTTCCGAGGCCACCCTCAGCGCCAACTATCTGTTCGTAATCTCTACTCAATTGGAGGGCGGCGACATAAGCGCGGGGTACATCTCCGCAATCAATCTGTGGCGCCCTGACGAGCGCCAGCAAGTCAAGCTGAGCGGCACCTTCGATCGGAACGCCGCCATCAGGTTTCAGCAGGGCTGGCTCGCCTATGTGCCTCCAAGGCGGGGTGACATGGCGAAGTTGCTGTTCCTCGGCAACGACGCAGAAGTAAAGAAGGAAATCAGCCTCAGCGAGCTGGCCGGAAGATACATCGGCGGTCGTGTTCTCAGTTTCAATGATCCATACCTCGCGATCTATGGTCATGATTTGGGAACAGGAATTGGCAGCGGCATCGATATATTCAAGCGCGACGGCGATCGCTGGCTGCCGGATGGGGGCGTCAAGTTGCGCGCTGACGATGTCGTCCTCGATCTCGATATCAGGGATGGGAAAATGGCGGTTCTGAAGAAAAGCTCCGGCCAGATCAGCGTCGAGCTGCATCATCAGGATTTGCAATGGAAGGTTCACCAGATCATCAGGACTACCGCCACCTACGAGCCTTGGGCTCGCGAACGTTCTGATTATGCCGTGCCGAAGGTCCTCGTCGCTGGCGGGCTTGTCGTCGTAGGCGATCCACGTTGGAGCAGCACCAAGGATTGGACCGACGAGAAAATGGGTGCGCTGCACGTGTTCGACGTCGGGCAGCCGTCAGGCGTTCGAGCGGTCACTCTCGTCCAGGAGCAGAAAAAGGGATGGGACAGTTTCGGGAGCCAACTGGCGCTGGCCGGGGACCTGGTGCTTGCGAGGGGAACGCACGGCCCAGAGAATAACACCGGCGAAATCATCGCGATTGATGTGAGTTCACTCCGGGACCTGGCATCAACCTGCCAAAATAAATGACAGCGCGCGGAGCCGGCGTGATGCCGGCACCGTCCTCTGAAGGGCACCGTGCGGGTCCCGGCGGGTGAACCACCCGGCTTTGCCGGAGGCCGTTTAGTGGGCATCTGCCTTCGCCGGCAATCTGCTTCCGCAAGGGATACCGCGAACACTCTGGCCATATGCCGTATTCATTCCCAACAGATGGCCTAGCTTGACGTTTCTATAAATATTCAGCTTAATCTCCGAATTCGCTTTCTGCCTTAGTCTCCGCATTCTTTATCGCAGGCTTTCCGGCTGGCAGTCTTTTGATTTTGTCAGTTTGTGGTTCCGCTTTCTGCATTGTCTGAAGTGCCGGATTTTCTGCCCCTTCACTCCCCGGAGTGTTTCGATGACATCTATGGCAATTCTCGCTTCCTTCGGCGTGTTGGCGTCATCTGGAGCCGGGGAGTCCCTCGACGATTAAATCAAGAAGCCGACAGGCCATGGGCATTGGAGAAGGCGCCCTGGGTAAGCCTAGATGCAGATTTCAGCACCGCCGCTACGGGCGGCTCTGGTCTAGGTATCCGGACATGGCTTGCATCTCGGCCCGAAAAGAACTGGTAAGAGAAACTGCGAGGCAATCATGGTGGATTATATCGTAGTCACGAAGACGTCGCTCCGGCCCGATCCTGATGACGCTTCTCCAGAAGTACTTTGGCTTGAGATCAACGACAGAATTTCCGGCGTGCGGGAGCTTAAGCCCTGGATAAAGGGATCGATTGCCAGGGACGGAAAAACCTACCTTGGCTGGACCCATTTTGACGCGATCAGAGAGATCAAGGCTAAGCCACTTGAGCTTTTCGATGAGCCTGAAGGCGAAGCGCGAACCGTCGTCGGTGACATCGTCGGCGTACGATTGAAGCTGCCCCCTTGGCTCAAGGTCGATATCAAGCTTGCGGACGGCAGCGTCGCTATTGGTTGGATCAACTCGGATGACGCTCACGATCCCCCTCCTTCCGATGAGAAAGGAGAGCAGGAAGAAGGGAGCGCGCTCGATCTCGGACCCAACGAACTCTATCGAGCCCACATACTCGATGCACACATGCGGACTGGGATCGATGCCGCTGCGATCGCGGCTTTGATCAGCGCGGAGGCGGCGACGTTATCAAATGGGCTATGGGACAAGAACTCAAAGGCCGACTCAAGCAGCGCGGCGGGGCTGACTCAGTTCCTGGCCGCAACTTGGCTTGGGGAGGCAAAGAAAGCCCAGACGCTGCTGAACAAGCGAGGGAAAGGAAAGGGGTACGTTACCGCTGCTAACACCATAGTGGCTGGACGCGACGATGATCTTCTGGCCCTCCGCTTCGATCCGGGGCTCTCCATTGTGGCGGCTGCGGAGTATGGGTTGTTCAATCTGAACGCCCTGATCAAAGCGAGCCTTGTAGACGCTGACATCGGAGACGACGAGAAAGCCCGCTTCATCTATCTCGCCCATCACGAGGGGCTAGCAGGGGCGCAGGCATTCCTGAAGGGCTCCAACGTCTACAGCTTCAGTGATCTTGTCACGCAAGTCGGCCCCAGCAGGGCACAACGTTTCGTGGATGCGGCGAACGGCGACACGACCCAAGCGTACCGGAATTGGCTGAACGGCTACATAGACCAAAATATCCAACCCTCCAGATTCCGTAAGAGCCCAGCGGGTGATCCGTCGTCGGGTGGCGAGGGGACCAAAGCGCTGGCACTGTTCGACGGGYCGCCAATTCTCGTGACGAACCTGAGTTCCAACGTTGCGCTGGCCAAAGCAATCCAATGGCGCTTGACTGAGTTGGGCTATCTCGACCCGCCGGCCGACGGAAAATTTGGTCCCGTCTCCGCTTGGGCGCTTAGTGAGTTCTGCGACCGAAACGGACTTTCACTACGAGACGGCTTCACCAGGTCCATCGCGCAGAGGTTAGTGTCGCCGGTGACCCTCTTACCGGAAATCGTGTCGCTCGGCACATGGTTCGACAAAGTCATCGATTACATGAAGGCAAAGCGTTACTTCATTTGCCGGCACCCTGATTGCAAGAACATCATCTACCTGGAAGGCGTCGACCGTGAGGGCACGCTGAACGACGACGCTCCAAACAAATTCAACGACCTTCGTATCGTATTCTCGGTTGGCGATGATGGACGGCTCGATGTCGAGAACTCGATTTGGGACGGTACGAGCGAGCCTGGCAAAATTTGGACAATGAGTCCCATGAACCCGAAGGGCGCTGCTCGTATCGCCTTCAATCAGTACAAGGCATGGGCTGTGGGAATTCATCAGCCCTCCCCCGCATCGGCGCATGAAGCGCTCGTCCAAGTCGAGCCAGTCAGCGTATACCGAGACCTGAACAAGGATTTTAAGCGGACAGGCGATCAGCTCGACCAGGGCCTATTCGGGATTAATCAGCATTGGGGTTACGACGCGCCGAAGGATGATCTCGGACGAACAAGCGCCGGTTGCCTCGTCGGTCGCACTAGAGACGGACATCGCAAGTTCATGTCCCTTATTAAAAGCGATCCGCGATATGGCAGCAATCACTCCTATCGGTTTGTCACGGCAGTGATGCCAGGCGACGAGATCTTGCGGTGAGTTGATACTCAGAGCGGCTTGAACAAAGGTCGCGTAGCGCGTGGGCGCGAGCTAGGTTTACTGACAGGAGAAGCTATTTTCCCGTGGAATATTCGTAAGTGAATTATCCCTGGTTCAACAAAGCGGGCGTGTGTTCGGCACTCAAGCCGGTTGTCAAAGGTTGGGGGACAATTGAGCATGCAGCACGAACTCAAAGCGCGTGAGTACAAGCTTCTACTTGAGCCGCGATCAGCGCCACAACCCTCGCTTGAAGCGGTGGGAGCATTCTGGGAACGTCAGTTACGACCGATCATCGTCAGGCGACTTGACCCCCGCGATGGCAATAAGCCGAGGCATGAACAAACGTTTCTGACCGTTGAGGAGCGGCTCATTAGGTTCCGCGATACGCAAGGCTGCGTGCTGACCAACAAGGACTACGCTTTGCGAGAGCGTGTCTCGGCCCATTCGGACGCACGTGCAGCTTCAATTGGCGAGATCACTCTGAAGCTACGCATGCCAGACATGTTTGTCGTGGCTTCGACGGATTTGTCCGGATCGGAGGGAGGCGCGCAAACAAAGCTTGAAGAGGATATAGCGCCACTCGAAATCTCCGATCCCCATCATCAGAACGGAAGCATCGCTGTCTCCCGCCCCCGCTCGATGCGAAGCCGGTTCTCCCTCTCGACGAGCCAAGCCTGCCCTGCGGGGCGGAGACCCTGCACGCTCGCGGACATCTTCGTGCTTTTCCCAACTCTCGAGGATCAATTGCAGCGCGCGGGAGCCCGGTTCTCTCCATCCCATGTACTTTACGACGGTCCCCTCATTCGCGAGTTCGTCTTCAAAGGGGCGAAGGTCAGGCTAGGTGACAATATCACTGGCAAATTCGCACTGACGCTCTGGCAATTCGGTGATGCGGAACAGGAACAGGAGATCGCCGAAATCTCATTCAAATGTAAGACGCTGGATGGCCTCATGCCGGGCAATGCGGCGCGGCGGGCCTTCGACCTTTTCATTGGATTGCAGGAGGATCTCGCGAACGGGATCAATCTGCACCATGCGAGCAAGACCGCGCTCGCGCTGCCATTACGGTGCAAGGGCGCGTCATAGCGAGCAGGCAAATTCCCTTAGTAGAACCGAAATTCGTCAAGACGGGCCGTTTTCTGACGCAAGACATGACGAGGCCACCGCGTGATCAAACGAGCTACGCCACTTTTTCCCAAGCCGCAGCGTGACTTTGCGCATCCGATCGGCCGTATATGTGAATCTGTAGGTGCGGAGACCGACGCCGCTACGATGGCGGACAACTTGCACGTCATAGTGCGCCTGTGCAGGCCTCATCAGCGAGGCGCGGTCTGCCTGACCATCCACCAGCCACAGCCTAACTGGATACTAATGCGATACTTCGGGCACATCGCGATCGCCTTCTCCTCGATCAGTCCCCGGCCCCCATTCCGGAATTCCGTCGTCGCCTGGGAGGACACCCACTCCCATCTAGAAACTGGTCCGATAATCGATGTAACGATGCTAGCAAGGGCACTAGGTATCGCACCAGGTATCCCTTTGGTCATGGCGCTGCTTTGATCCAGTAAAACTTCGATTCCTCTAAAATCTTGCCCTCCTGCCAACGCACTCACAAGATGGCTATACATAATTGGAAGAAGGAAACGTCGTGGCAGACAAAGACAATGACCGCGAAGAATTGCGTAAGCAGTTTGCGCGTTATCTGGTGGTGCCCGACTTCGCGCGCGAGTTGAAGCCGCCGCGGCCCGTCAGTCGCGCGACGCGAGGCTCCACCAAAAAAGCAGCAGCAGCCCGTCCGGAGGAACCCGCCGGCCGCGCCATTATCGAACTCAATCCTGACTATCCGGGCGGAATTCCAGAAGCGAAGAGTGCCGTCCTTGCTCGCCTCCAGAACATATCAGACCGCGTTCAGCCGCCCGATACCAGTCGCCACTTCCTATTCGCCACCCTCACACTGGGAGAGATCGCAGACCTCACCACGGATACGGGCGCGGAGCCTTCTCCGATCTACAAGGTCTGGCGCGACGAGCCACTAAAGCCCTTCCTCGATCGTTCGGTCCGCACGGTGAAAGCCGACGCCTGCCTCACAGCCTTCGGCGCGGACGGCAAAGGGATCGTCGTTGCAGTGATGGACAGCGGAATAGACGAGACGCACCGCCACTTCGTGCGCTACCAAAATCTCAGCCTGCCTTTGGGGCTAGCGCATCGCGATTTCACCGGCGGGAACGCCCCCACAGTCGATCGCTTCGGCCACGGCAGCCATGTCGCCGGAATCATTGCCGGTAGGACAAGCACGGACGAAGGCGGCATGGCGCGTGTATTCGAGGAGCGCGGCACCGACGACACCGTGCGGACGATCGTTCGTGTGATGGCGTCGGGCTCGGTGCTGCGTGGCATCGCGCCCCAGGCAACGCTGCTGAGCCTCAAGGTGCTTGACGATGCGGGCAAAGGTTATGCTAGCGCGCTCATTACTGCGCTCGAACATGTCGAGGAACTCAACGACTTTGGCCGCCGCATAAAGGTTCACTGCGTCAACCTTAGCCTCGGCTATCCGTTCGACGCGCGCTGGTACGCCGCCGGCCAGAGCCCGCTTTGCACTGTCGTCAACCGGCTTTCACGCAGCGGCGTGATCGTCGTTGCAGCAGCAGGAAACGACGGGTCAACGATGATCCAGCCAGACGGCGAAGATATGTTGAAGCGCGTTGGCCTCGATCAGTCTATCAACGATCCGGGCAACGCCGAAGAGGCGATCACCGTCGGGGCCACCCACGGCGAGGCGCCGCACCGCTATGGTGTCTCCTTTTTCTCGTCTCGCGGGCCCACCGCCGATGGGCGGGTCAAGCCGGACTTGGTAGCGCCTGGTGAGCGTATCCTCTCTTGCGCAGCGATCGGCGCGTCGCACACCACCGAGGCGCTGGACGAGGCTGGCATCACGCCCGATCCGACGATCGCCTACTTTCGAGAGGAAAGCGGCACCAGCATGGCCGCCCCTCACGTCGCCGGCGCTGTCGCCGCTCTGTTGTCGGTCCGGGGCGAGTTCATCGGCCGGGCGGAGGCAGTCAAAGCGATTTTCGTTAGCAGCGCGACCGATCTCAAGCGCAAGGCCGACTTCCAAGGATCTGGCCTGCTCGATCTGCTGCGTGCGATGCAATCTATCTGAAGGGGATACCGAAATGGACGCGATAGCCGGCATTCCTTTCGCTGCGCTTCTACTGGACAAGGATGGTGAACGGGAGGAGCCTGGCCGCAAACTCCTGCCCCACGGGATCACCGATCTCCTGGTCTTGAGCCATGGCTGGAAGAATGACGAGGCCAATGCAACGAAACTCTACACCGAGTTGATCAGCAACATGGTCGCCGCTTCGCGCGGCGGCATGAGTTTGCCAGCACGCCGCTTTGCGGTCGTCGGGGTGTACTGGCCGGCGTTCCGCTACCGCGAGGACCTTACTATCCTGCCTGCAGATCGAGGCGTGCCCAAAGTGGGCGGCGCGGCAGCGGCGAGTGGAGGGGACCTATCGCGTTCGGCCCTAAAGGCGTTTGCGAGCGAGATTGCCGATGATCTCTGCATCGATAATAAGGCCGCTTTTGTTCAGCAGGCGCTGGACGCGGCCGGCGGCGGGGGCGTGGCCGACAGCTTTCTGGAGGATCTTCGCCGGTCCCTCACGATGGCGTCTGATCAGGAGGTTCGCAACGAGCATAGCGAGTTCTGCAGCATCCGAGGTAGCGACGCCGTGGACGCACTTAAGCAGCGTGGCGACGTTCCCCCGGTACAGACTGTTGGAGGCGGGGGCGCGGCTGGCCTCGGCGACACCATTGCCGCGGCAGGTTCTCGCGTGCTGCGCGGCGGCAAGGCGGCGGTGGCCTCGCTGCTGAACCAGGCCACCTATTTCGAGATGAAGGCGCGAGCAGGCAACGTTGGAAAAGCGCTTTGCCGCACTTTAGAGGCGCAGGACCTCGATGGTGTGCGGGTTCATCTTATCGGGCACAGCTTCGGCGCGAGGCTGGTATCGGCGACGGTTGCCGCTTCGCAGACGCTCAAGGCCGCGTCACTCTGCTTGTTGCAAGGGGCCTATTCGCACAATGGCCTCGGCCGAGATGTGGGGCCCAATAGGGTCCCTGGCGGATTCAGGCGCATCATTGACGACCATCTCGTAAACGGACCGATTATGATCACGCGCTCGCGTCACGATAGCGCAGTTGGCTTTTTTTACGCCGTCGCCTCCAAGATCTCAGGTGAGATCGCTCAGGGGGTCGGCGTCAGAGACCTCATCGGTGGCCCGCGCGATCTTTACGGCGGACTGGGTGCGAACGGCGCGCTGGCAATGCGCGATGGCGAATGCGTCTGGGTAACGGCCGACAGAAACCGGTTGCCCGAAATCGCCCCCGGCCTCGTCAACAACGTCCTCGCCGACAATATCGTCGCCAACCACAACGATGTCGATAACGAGCGTGTCAGTTCGCTAGTTTGGCATGCGATTAAGGACGCGACCTAAGGCAAGTGCCTTGTATGAGCATTGTCGTGGAATGTCGTGTGCTTCACAAAGGCAGAGTCCAGGGCACGTAGGGCTCGCACCGAAGTGTTTGGTAGTCATTGTCAAAGGTCATGCTGGGATTAGATCAACATGGGAGAACGCCTGATGTCGCGAGCAGGGACTACTCTGGTGTTCGTTGTGTCGATCGCCATCGTCGGTATGGCAGCTTTCTACGGCGGCACACTCTTTGCGATGCTACCTCACGAGCAAGGGGACGCCTCTCAAGAAATCATTGATGCCGCCAAGAAAAATATTCCCCGGCCACAACTACCACCTAAGCCCTCTGGTCAAATCGTAACAACGATAGAGGAAAGGAAACAGATAGTCAAAGTACCATCTCCGTCGATTCAAAACTTCGGTCGAACTAGAGATATTGTAACGACAATCCAAGTTCCATCTACAAAACTTGTCGACGCACCCGCTGAAGTTGTTGCAGCCTGGGATTCACAAGTAAAG
>NZ_JBFTRC010000108.1:0-18198 GCF_056399325.1 Allobosea sp. 01N443 | reverse complement strand
CCGCCATCTTCAGCGATGCGCGGTTTCGCCAGCGACCTTGCGCAGAGCCATTCCGATCTGACCGCCGCAATAGGTTTCGTCGCCATAGTCCCTGCGGGCCTTCTCGGCCAATGCGGCCAAGGGGGGCAGGGCGGAGACGCGGCGCGCGAGCCCGCTCGTGAGCGGCGCGGTCTCCTCGAGGATCGATGCGAGGACCGGGAAGCGATCGGCCATCGTCGTCCACAAGGTTGCGGTCACGACATCGGCGATGCCCGGCGCCTTGCCGCCGAGGAGAAAACCAGCCTCTGCCGTCAGCCCGTGCCGACGCCCGGTCTCTTCCCAGAACGACATCCACTTCTCGAGGCGMGGCACGAATTCGCGCCAGCGCTCTTGCGTCCACATCGACTGGCCGCCTTGCAGCGTGATTTCGTCGATGACGTCATTGGCGTCGTTGACGATCTTCATGGTCAACGCCCGCAAGGGCGGCGTGGCCGGCATGAGGCCGAGCGTCTCGCCGAGATAGAGAATGATGGCGGGCATCTGCGCGATGGCGAAGCCGTCCGCGTTGTCGATCAGCAGCGGCGGCCCCATGAACGGGACCGGCACGAGCTCGACCGGCTCGTCCATGAGCTTTGCGATCTCGCCGTCGCCGGCTTCGCGCCAGGTCTTGCCGGCCCATGCCAGCACCGCCCGCACGAACTGACCGCGAAACGGGACCGACCAGTAATAGAGCGTGTAGTCCTGCATGGAGCTGGCCTCCTTCGCGATCGGTCTCCGCCGGCGAATACTTTTGTCGGAGCCTCGAGACCTGTCAGGTCAGGCACCCAATCCCCTCATTTCGGCACGCCATTGATGACGAAGAGGGCACGGATGAACTGATCCGGCGGGAAGCTTCCAAAACTGCGGGCATAGATCTGCTTCACGCGATCGGTGCGATAGAGCTCCGCCAGCGTGGCATCGACAAGCAGGCGCAGCTTTTCATCGCCGCGCGGCAGAGCCAGCGCATAGGTCTCGAAGGTGAAATACTGGTCGGAGAGCTTCATGCCGGAGCGGTTCTCGCTGTTGAGCAGGTGATAGCTCAGGATCCCGCGATCGGCGAAATAGGCGTCGATCTTTCCCGCCGCCAGGCTGCGGACCCCGTCGGGATGAGCCAGCATCGGAACGATCTCGGCTTCGATCCCGAGTTGCGTCAAAGTCGTCTTCAGAACCTCCTCGGTCGTCGTGCCCCGGAGCACGCCGATCTTCTTGCCGCGCAGGTCCTCGAGCCGCGTCAGTTCATTGGTCCGATGCAGGACGCCGGCGCCATCGATGAAGGTCGGGAGCGAGAAATCGACCATGGCGCGGCGCGACATGGTCATCGATGTCGGATCGCAGAGAATATCGATCTTGCCGTCGCGCAACGCCTCCAGGCGAGCCGTGGACGAGACCTCGACATAGTCGATCTTGAGCGCCGGCAGACCCTGCGCCTTCTTCACGCCGGCGGCGACTTCGCGGCAGAGATCGACGATATAGCCGGAGGGTTCGCCGCTGGTCGTCCGATAGGAATACGGGGGCGCATCGACCCGGAAGCCAAGCCGCAATGTCCCGGTCTCGCGGGCCCGTGCCAGGGTGTCCGCCGCCAGGCTTGCCGCCGATGTCGCCACGCAGAGAAATGCGATCAATAAAGCTTGCATAGTCGCGTTCCGCCCTTTGGTCATGGCGCACACTAAGCCGGTCGGATGGATCGAAGAACGTCGTTTCTGGCGGCCGGGGCTTGCGATGCGTGCGTATCGCTTCTCGTATTCTTGCCGTGTCTTCTTGCCGATGAGTGCTCCATCGAGGATGCGCCGCGCCTCATGACAATCCAGCAGAACGACATCGCCGGCATCACCATGTTATGCAGCTTGTCACGCAGCGGCAAGAATGCCTGTTCTCGATCCTTCGGGGATCGCAGGAGCCGGGTCGGGACCGTGACGCGATCCGAGAGATGATCGCCCCGGCGGCGCAGTCAGACTGGATGCGATTGCGCCCTATTGCCGGGGAGATCCACGCACAGAACGGCGCCGGCAACCAGCGATGCGGCGGCGATGCTCAGGGAGATGTCGAACGCCTGGGTACGGGCATAGATCGCATTGGCCATGAGYGGGCCGACGATCTGCCCGATGCCGAAGGAGGCGGTCATCAGCGCCAGCATGTTGAAACGGACCGCCGCCGCCACCTTGCGCGCGGCCGGCATGGCGATCGTCGCCGTGCCCATGAAGGTGCCGCCGACGAGCAATGCGCTCAGCACGTAGGCTGCGGGCGTGTGCAGCACAGGCAGTGCGACGCCGATCGCTTGAACGACCAGATTGCTCGCCAGGCTCCGACGTGTGCCGAAGCGCTCGTGCATGGCATGCCAGAAGAAGCAGGACGGCACGGCGCCAAGTCCGAAGACCGCCCAGATATGCACGGGATCGGTGGCCGTGAGCACCTGTCCGACCAGAAGGGGGAGATAGGTCGCGGTGACGATGTAGCCGAATCCGGCCAGCCCATAGATCACGATCAGCCGCAGGGGAGCGAGCAACTGCGCACTATGGGCTTGCCCATGCGCCGACAGCGGTTGGGGCGCCACCGCCGGTGCCCGGTCGCTGCGCCGCTGCAGGTTCAGGGCAGCAGCTGCGAGAGCCGCTGCCGCCACGGCAAGGGTGAGCCAGATCGCCCGGCTCGACAATGCGTTGAGATGCGCAAGGGCGATCAGCTCCGCCGACACCACGATGCCGATGCCGACGCCGGCGAAGAGGGCGGGCGCTCCCTGATGGTGCTTGCGATCGTGAATCAGCCAATGCGAGGCGGCCACCATGGCAAACGCGCTCGAGATGCCGGCAAGGCCGCGCACGGTGACGATCGCCCGTTCCGGCAATGGCAGGGCGAGCGCGCCGAGCAGGGCGACGGTTGAAACGACGGCGAGAGCGCAAAGCCTCCGGCTCGGGATGCCGGTCAGGACCGCGCTCAGCAATGCGCCGGCCAGATATCCGGCATAATTGGCTGCGGCTGCATAGGATCCGGCCTGCACGGAGATGGTGTGATCGGAAATCATCAGCGGATAGAGGCCGGTGAAGGCGAACCGGCCAAAGCCCATGCCGATGACGAGCACGAGCGCGGCCGCGATCGTGGCCTCTCGTTCATGGGTTCTCGGCATTGGCCCGAACCTCGATGGCCCCAACCTCGATGTCGGAGAAACCGGCAAGCAGGTCGCGGAATGCGGTGAAGGCGGGCGTCGAAAATCCCGGCCGGCAGGCAAGATAGGTATCGACCCGCATCAACGCCTTCTCCTCGACGGCGCCTGTGTGACGCAGAAGATCGAGCACGGAGCGGGGCATGATGCTGAAGCAGGAGCCCGCGGCCGTGCAGGCGAACATGGCGTGATAGGAGCGGACCTCATGGATGGAGAAACGCCCCTTCACCGTGCCGAAGCCGGTCAGCCATTCCTCGGCGAGCATGCGGTAGGTGCAGCCCGGCGCAAAGGCGGCGAGCGCCTTGGGCTTGAGGTCTGCTGCGTGCCGTACCTCGGGATGCCCCGGCGGAAGCACGAGCACGAGGTCCTCGCGGAAGACCGGCAGCGTGTCGAGATCCTGCGGGCCTAGCCACCACTCGCCCGATGGGACAGCGATCAGTGCGGCATCGATGCGATGGGCGAGGAGAGAGTCGATCAACTGCCGGGTCGGCGCCGTCGACAGATCGAGCGTGACCTCGGGCCAGCGTTGGTTGAAGCGGGCCAGCGGCACGGGCAGCCGGCTTGCGACGGTGCATTCCATCGAGCCGATGCGCAGCACGCCGGCCGGCCCCGCCGGATTGACGACCTGAATGGCCTCGTCCGCGAGGTTCAGGATCCGGTCGGCATAGTCGAGATAGGTCCGTCCTGCCGCGGTCAGCGTCATGCCCTTCCGCTCGCGCAGGAACAGCGGCACGCCGACCGCCTCCTCGATCTGCTGGATGCGGGTCGTGACATTCGAAGGCACACGCCCAAGCAGCTCCGCGGCGCGGGTGATGCTCTGCTCCCTGGCGACGGTCCGGAAGACCGCGAGCGCGGCGAAATCCATTTCAATTCTCCATTGAGAAATCAATTTGGATGTGTATTCTCTTTTTGAGAATTAAAGTCAACGATGGTGCGGAGCGCGGGAGGCCGGGATGTTGAGCAAGCTGGGCGTTGAGGTGCCGATCGTGCAGGCGCCGATGGCGGGTGTTTCGACCCCCGCCCTTGCTGCCGCCGTGTCCAATGCGGGCGGGCTCGGCTCGATCGGTGTTGGCGCGACGGATGCCGCAGGCGCCCGCGCGATGATCGCGGATCTGAGGGCGCGGACCGAGCGCGCGTTCAACGTCAATGTCTTCGTGCACGGCCCGGCAAAGCCGGATCCGGAGCGCGAGGCGGCGTGGCTGCACTGGCTGTCGCCGCTCTTTTCGGAGTTTGGCGCCGCGCCTCCGGCGGCACTGCGCACGATCTACAAGAGCTTTGCCGATGATGCCGACATGCTTTCGATGCTCGTCGAGGCGAGGCCGCCGGTCGT
Organism: Allobosea sp. 01N443; assembly: GCF_056399325.1. Taxonomy (NCBI): domain Bacteria; kingdom Pseudomonadati; phylum Pseudomonadota; class Alphaproteobacteria; order Hyphomicrobiales; family Alloboseaceae; genus Allobosea; species Allobosea sp. 01N443. The sequence goes on along the minus strand of NZ_JBFTRC010000108.1, from coordinate 13,696 downwards.
CAGTTTCCATTTCGGCCTGCCGTCGCCGCAAGCCATTCAGCGCTTGAAGGGGGCGGGCACCACACTCTTCGCCACGGCGACCAACCTCGAAGAGGCAAGGCAGATCGAGACCGCCGGGATCGACGCGATCGTGGCACAGGGCATCGAGGCCGGCGGGCATCGCGGCGTGTTCGATCCGGCGGCTCCCGATGAGGCCCTGGGAACCGTCGCCCTGACACGCCTCCTGGTGGCGAACAGCACGCTGCCGGTCATCGCCGCCGGCGGCATCATGGATGGGGCCGGCATTGCTGCCGCACTCGACCTCGGTGCTGTCGCCGCTCAGCTCGGCACGGCTTTCATCGCCTGTCCGGAATCGGCTGCCGATGATGCCTATCGCGCGGCGCTCGCGGGCCCCGGCGCCTATCACACCCGGCTGACAGCGCTGATCTCCGGTCGGCCGGCGCGCTGCCTCGCCAATCGCTTCACGGACCTCCATGAAAGCGTGGCAGCCCGGCTGCCGCCGGATTACCCGATCGCCTATGACGCCGGAAAGGCTCTCCATGCCGCCGCAAAGGCCAAGGGCGAGCACGGCTTCGGCGCCCAATGGGCCGGGCAGGGCGCTCCGCTCGCCCGCGCCATGCCGGCGGCCGAACTCGTCGCCACATTGCTGCGCGAGCTGAAGGCGGCCTCCGAAGCGGCGCGATGACGGGCCGCTGACATCTGCTGTCGCTCGGCATCCTCAGAGTGCCGCGACCGTCCACCCCGTCAGGTAGCCTTGGCCATGTCCGCTCGCGATCGTCACACCCTCTCAGCCTCCGTCTTCGTCGCCTTATGCAGGGGCGACGAGGTCCTCTTGCTGCGGAGGACGGCGACAGGATGGATGGACGGTGCCTTCAGTCTTCCCGCTGGAGGGCTTGAGGCCGGCGAGACGATCGCCCAAGCGGCGATCCGAGAAGCCCTGGAAGAGGTCGGCGTGCGCATCGCGCCTGCTGATCTCGTCCACGTCCATACATTTCACAGCCTGACGGAGGGCCGGGACTGGGTCGGTCACGTCTTCACCGCAGCGCGATGGGACGGCACGCCCAGGCTGATGGAAACCGAAAAGCACGCTGATCTCGGCTGGTGGCCGTTCGGATCATTGCCGCCCGAGACCATTCCCTATGTCCGGCAGGCCCTTTTGAACGTCAGCCAGGCCGTCTCCTATTCCGAGTATGGCTGGGGCGGCGCCCGGCAGAACAATGCCTTGCTGGAGGGATAGCCGGGCTCGCTGCCCACCTGGCCAACAGCGAAGCGCGGCCCGCCTATCGCCATGCCTTTGAGGCTCAACGGGTCGTGAACACCGCCCAGCAACCGACCGGCTGATCGGGCTCCGGCTCGCATTCGTCATCTGCGTGGAAGGGGCTGCCGACACTCGCCGATTTCATGGGGTTGGCAGGAGGGTTAGGGCATCTGCCTGAAAAGCGGATTGCGGATATGGGGAAAGCCGATGCGGACACAGGCTCGAGGTGGTTTGCGGAAGATCGGATCATCAAGCAGATTGYCGCGTACCGCAATTGCTGACGAGAGATCGTGGACGAGTTTCAGGAAACGCTAAGCCTTCGGATGCTCACGATCCCGGCCGGCATCGTGGCGCTGAGGGACGACCGCATCCAGCGGCGCTGCGATGTCGCGCTGGAATCCTACAGGATTGGAGCCGCCCCGGTGACGCAGGCACTCTACGCCGAGGTCACGGGGAGTTGGCCTTCGTCCCATGTGGACGCCAGATGCCCTGTAGAAAGCGTCTCCTGGCTCGACGCGGTTGCGTTCTGCAATCAACTGTCCGGAAAACGGGGCCTCACTGCGGCTTATGTCATCCACGACGACGCGCAAGGAGCGGATCTCCTCGCCGATGCCGACGGATATCGCCTTCCCACCGAGGCAGAGTGGGAACACGCCTGCCGTGCGGGAACGCGCGGGCCTCGCTATGGCGACCTCGGCGATATCGCCTGGTTCGCCGATAACTCGGGCGAGCGGCCCCAGCCTGTTGGCGGCAAGCAATCCAATGCCTGGGGTCTTTACGATATGCTCGGCAACGTATGGGAGTGGTGCTCCGACCAGTACGACCCACAGGTCTACGGCGCCTACCGCAACTTCCGTGGCGGCGGTTGGGCAGACGGCGAAAGAGGTTGCCTGGCAACCAATCGCCGTCGAAGCCATCCCACCTTCCGGATAGACGATCTGGGCTTTCGCCTCTGCGCAAACGCCGGAGTGTCGGGAACAGACGGACGGATGGGCAGCTAAAGCATCGGCCCGAAAAGTGGATTGCGGTTTTCGGGGCAAAGCCGATGCAAAGACAAAGGGTTAGATCATCGGACTGGATACGATATCCGGTCCGATGATCCAGGGGTGAGAACGGAAGCAGGCCCTCTCAATGAAGAGCGCCTGCCTCGGAACCATGCCCGGGTATCTAGCCGCAGCGTCCAGGGATCAATAGGTCGGGGGCGTGATGGCGCTGATGATCTCGCTCGGTTCCGCCGAGGCATTCCGGAACCGGTGCGGCTCCCGGCTGTCGAAATAATAACCATCGCCAGGCTGCAGGACCGATGACCGGCCCGCGACGGTGACCTCGACCGCGCCGCGGATGACGAGGCCGCCTTCCTGGGCCGAATGGGAGAAGGCCTCGCCCGTGTCGGCGCCGGGGGCGTAGGTCTCGTGCAGCATCAGCATCGAGCGGTTGGGAAAGCCCGTTCCGATGACGCGGTAGGAGATCGCGTCGGCCCGGCCGATTTCCGTCATTTCAGCCGCCCGGCAGAAAGGATTTGGCGGCGAGGCCGCATGAAAATCCAGAAAGAAGCCCGACATGGTCGTGCCGAGCGCGTCGAGCACGGCATGCAGCGTGTCGAGCGAAGGGCTGATCAGGTCCCGCTCGATCAGCGAAATCGACGAGTGGGAAATCCCTGAACGCAAGGYGACGGCGCGGACGCTGAGCTGACGGCGGAGCCGTAGCTCCCTCAAACGGTCGCCGATCTTCATGGAAGGCCTCCTTCAGCTGAGCGCCGCATCTGAGCCCAGCTGGTGAATATCTTCAACGCCCCTGCTGGCCTCCTTGCCTTGTCGCTGCGTGGCGCAGAAGCTTGGCCAGCTCGATCCCGCTCACCGGAAGCAGCCTGCATGTCCAAATCCGATCTCGCCCTGGAAGCCCGGATCACGCGCATCAAGGCGCCCCAGCGCAGCGCCTGGAGCGACAACACCCCGGTCGAGGCCACCGTGAAGGCGGTTCTGGAGGCGGTGCGACGGGACGGCGACGCGGCCCTGCGGCACTATTCCCGCGAGTTCGACAAGCTCGAGATCGACGCCTTCGAAGTCTCGCCCTCGGAGCGTGCCGCCGCGCTGGACGGATTGGAGACGCGGACCCGGGCCGACACCGAGTTCGCGATCGAGCGCGTGCGGGCCTTCGCCGAAGCCCAGCGCCAGACCCTGCTGCCCCTCGAGATCGAGCCGCTGCCGGGCCTGCATCTCGGCCACCGCATCATCCCGATCGCCCGCGTCGGCGCCTATGTCCCGGGCGGGCGCTATCCGCTGCTCTCGGCGCCGATCATGACGATCGTGCCGGCCAAGGTCGCGGGCTGTGACGAGGTCATCGCCTGCCTGCCGCCCGGCGCCCATCCGGCGATGATCGCCGGCTGCCATCTCTCCGGCGCCGACCGGATCTTTCGCATCGGCGGCGCGCAGGCGATTGCCGCGATGGCCTTCGGCACGGAGAGCATTCCGGCAGTCGACAAGATCGTCGGCCCGGGCAATGCCTATGTGAATGAGGCCAAGCGCCAGGTTTTTGGGCTGGTCGGTATCGACCAGCTCGCCGGTCCCAGCGAGATCTTCGTCGTCGCCGACGAGACCGGCGATGCCGTGACGATCGCGGTCGACCTCTTGGCGCAAGCCGAGCATGACGTGCGCACCCGCGTCGGCCTGATCACCACGGACCGCGCCCTGGCGGATAAGGTGCTCGTCGAGATCGAGCGGCAGCTCGGCAATCTTTCGACCGCGCCGGTCGCCGCCGCCGCCTGGCGCGACTATGGCGAGATCGTCGTCTGCGCCGACGAGACCGCCATGTTGGCCTATTCCGACCATATCGCTGCGGAGCATCTGGAGGTGCATACCCGCGACGCGCATGCCACAGCGGCGAAGCTGCGCAATTACGGCTCGATCTTCATCGGGGTCGCAGCCAGCGTGGTCTATTCCGACAAGTGCTGCGGCACGAACCACACGCTGCCGACCATGGCGGCCGGGCGGTATACCGGCGGCCTCTGGGTCGGCTCCTATCTCAAGACCTGCACGCATCAATGGCTCGACGAGCGCGGCGTGGCGGCAGTCGCCCCACCGGCCATGCGCCAGAGTGCCAGCGAAGGCCTGGAAGGCCACCGGCGGGCGGCGGCGCTGCGGCTCGCGCCGGCACAGCTGCTGCGAGAGATCGGAGCCTGATCGACGCGAAGTTTTTCCGGAAACCCCTCTATCGCACCGCGATAAAGGGGGCTCCAATAGGGGCAACGACGATCCCAACCGCGAGGGGCGGGGGGATCGCTGCAGCAGAAGCAGGGAGAAGATCCATGACGTTTCTGAAGTCCATACTCGGCAGCACCGCGCTCGCGGCGGGGCTTGTCATCGCCGGCCTCGGCGCGGCGTCGGCCCGCGATCTCACCGTCGTATCCTGGGGCGGCAACTACCAGGACGCGCAGCGCAAGATCTACTTCAAGCCCTTCGCGGAAAAGACCGGCAAGCCGGTCCTCGACGAATCCTGGGACGGCGGCGTCGGCGTCGTCCAGGCCAAGGTGAAGGCCGGTACGCCGAACTGGGACGCCGTGCAGGTCGAGGCCGATGAACTCGCCATCGGTTGCGCCGACGGCCTTTACGAGAAGCTCGACTGGAGCAAGCTCGGCGGCAAAGACAAGTTCCTGCCGAGTGCGGTGAGCGATTGCGGCGTCGGTGCCATCGTCTGGTCGACGTTGCTCTCCTACGATTCCGAGAAGCTGAAGACGGCGCCGACCTCCTGGAAGGATTTCTGGGACACCAAGACCTTTCCGGGCAAGCGCGCCCTGCGCCGGGGCCCGAAATATGCGCTCGAATTCGCGCTGATGGCCGATGGCGTCGCGCCGAAGGACGTCTATAAAACGCTACGCGAGAAGGGCGGCGTCGACCGCGCCTTCAAGAAGCTCGACGAGATCAAGTCCGATATCGTCTGGTGGGAATCGGGCGCGCAGCCGCTGCAGCTGCTGAAATCCGGCCAGGTCGTGATGACCTCTGCCTATAACGGCCGCATCAGCGGCATCAACAAGACCGAGGGTACCAAGTTCAAGACCGTCTGGCCGGGCTCCATCTACGCCGTCGACAGCTGGGTGATCCTGAAGGGCAGCCCGAACAAGGACCAGGCGATGGACTTCATCGCCTTCGCCAGCCTGCCGGAGAACCAGTCCAAGCTGCCGCAGGACATCGCCTATGGCCTGCCCAACAAGGCTGCCGCGGCCGCCGTCCCGGCCGATCTCGCCGTGGATCTGCCGACCGCGCCGCAAAATCTCGAGAATGCGATCGCGATCGATGTCGACTACTGGAACGACAATATCGAGGACCTGACCAAGCGCTTCAACGCCTGGGTCGGCAAGTAGGCCGGCAAATCGGGCGGTAAGGGAGGGCGGCCACTAGCCGCCTTCGCCTGGCCGCTCGTCATGCGACGCGCCCCGGGCACGCCAGATCGTGCCCGGGGCCGCCCCCGTCCGCCGCCCGGCCTGGCGCCGTCTCCGAACGGTTCCTCGCCGCGGCCGCAACGGCTTCGCCTCATCCTCACGGGAAGATTGATCATTTGCGAGATCTGGATCCGTTCATTCATTTCGAGGCCATCAGCAAGGTATTCGGCACGGTCACGGTGGTTGATGCGCTCGACTTCCATGTCGCGCGGGGCGAGTTCGTCAGCCTTCTCGGCCCCTCGGGCTCGGGCAAGACGACGCTCCTGATGATGCTCGCCGGGTTCGAGGCGCCGTCCGGCGGGCGCATCCATGTCGACGGGCGGCGCGTCGAGCATCTGCCGCCGCACAAGCGCGAGATGGGCGTCGTCTTCCAGAATTACGCGCTCTTCCCGCATATGACGATCGCCGAGAATGTCGGCTTTCCCCTCAAGATGCGCGGCGTCGCCCGGGCGGAGCGTGAGGCGAGGGTGAAGCGCGCGCTCGATCTGGTGCGCCTGAGCCATCTCGCCGACCGCCGGCCCTCGCAGCTCTCCGGCGGCCAGCAGCAGCGCATCGCGCTCTCGCGCGCCCTGGTCTACGAGCCCAAGGTCGTGCTGATGGACGAGCCGCTGAGCGCGCTCGACAAGCAGTTGCGCGAGCATATGCAGCTCGAGATCCGCGCGCTGCATCGCGAGCTCGGGCTGACCGTGATCTTCGTGACGCATGATCAGGGCGAGGCGCTGACCATGTCGGACCGCGTCGCGGTGCTGAACCGCGGCAAGATCGAGCAGTTCGATACGCCGTCTGGCCTCTATGACAGGCCGCGGACGCGCTTCGTCGCCGAATTCATCGGCGAGACCAATCTGCTGGCGGGGCGCGTCGCGCAGCGCCAGGGCGAGGCCACGACGGTGGCGCTCGCATCCGGTGGGAGCGTGACCTGCGACAGGGCAGTGTCGTTTGAACCCGACAGCGAGGTGATGGTCTCGGTTCGTCCCGAAATGCTGCATCTCGTGCAGGATGCTGCTGCCGCCAACGCCTTGCCGGTGACGGTCGAGGACCATGTCTATCATGGCGATCATATCCGCCTGCATCTCGCCTTCGGGGAGAGCCGTCTGGTCGCACGGGCCGGGCGGCGCGATGCGGCACCACCTGTCGGCAGCACGGCCTTCGCCAGCTTCGCGCCCGGCGATTGCTCGCTGGTGGCGCCATGAGCGCGCGCCTCAAGGCTCTGCTCCTGGTCCTGCCGCTGGTCGTCTTCCTCGGCCTGTTCTTCCTCTGGCCGCTCTGGATGATGGTCTCCACGGCGGTGCAGGGCGGCACGGTGCGCCTCGCCTTTCCACAGACGGCGACCGCGATCGCGAACTGGGATGGAGCAGGCCCGCCGTCGGCTGCCTTGCAAGCGGCGCTCGTCCGGGATTTGCGGACCGACACGCCGCAGGAGCGCTTCGGCGATGCGGTGCGCACGCTGAACAGCCAGCAGGCCGGTTTCCGCACGCTGCTCCCCCGCACGGCGCGGGCCGTGCGCGAGGCCGGCGAAGCGGACGTGGTCGATCTCGTCGCCCTCGACCCGCGTTGGAGCGAGCAGAGCTATTGGCTGGCGCTGAAGCGCAGCATGCCGGCCTATACGGATGCCAATCTGCTGGCGGCGGTCGACCTCAAGCGCAATGACGAGGCGCGGATCGAGCCCGTCGAAGCCGATTTCGCCGTCAACCGCGCGATCATGCTGCGGACCTTCGTCATTGCCGGCCAGGTCACGCTGCTTTGCGCGGCGATCGGCTTGCCCTTCGCGATGCTGGCGGCGAGCGTGTCGGGCTGGAAGCGCAATGCGCTGCTCATCGCCGTGCTGCTGCCGCTCTGGACATCGCTTTTGGTGCGCACGGCGGCCTGGCTGATCCTGCTGCAGGATAACGGGCTGATCAACCAGACGCTGCGCGCGCTCGGGCTGATCGAGACGCCGCTCTCGTTGATCTACAACCGCACCGGCGTGCTGATCGCCATGACGCATGTCCTGCTGCCGCTGATGGTGCTGCCGATCTATGCCAGCCTGATCGCGATCCCGCGGAACCTGATGCCGGCCGCCGCGGCGCTGGGCGCAGCCCCGCTGCAGGCCTTCCGCCATGTCCTGCTGCCGCTCGCCATGCCGGGCCTGCTCTCGGGCTCGCTGCTCGTCTTCATGGTGGCGCTCGGCTACTACATCACCCCGGCTTTGACAGGCGGGGCCGGCGACCAGATGATCAGCTCGGTCATCGCCTTCTACGCGACGGGAACGGCGAACTGGGGCATGGCGGGCGCGCTCGGCCTGTTCCTGCTGGTGCCGACGACCGTGCTCTACATCCTTTACGGCCGGCTCTCGCGCACGCCGCTGGTGCAGACATGAGCGGCGTGTCTCGCCCCGGCGCTGCGGCCTTCAACGCCGTGCGGCTCGCTTTCGCCGCGCTCGCCGTCGCCTTCCTGCTACTGCCGCTCGTCGCGATCCTGCCGCTCGCCTTCACCGACAGCGTCTTCCTGGTCTATCCGATCAGCGGCCCCTCGCTGCGCTGGTTCGGCGCGCTGGCCGAAAGCCAGGCCTGGACCCGTGCGATCGTCAATTCGCTGATCATCGGCACGGGCGCGACCGTCGTCGCGACGGTGGTCGGAACGCTTGCCGCGCTTGGGCTCAGGCGCGAGCTCCTGCCGTTTTCCGGATTGTTGCGCTCGGTCTTCCTGCTGCCGATGGTGGTGCCGGCGGTCGTGCTCGGCGTCGGCATGCAGATCCTGTACGCCCGCATGGGGCTGGCCTCGAGCTATCTCGGCGTCATCATTGCGCATGCGGTGCTCTGCGTGCCCTTCGTGCTCGTCAATGTTGCGAGCTCGCTGGCCAGCATCGACCCGGCGCTGGAGCGTGCCGCAGCCAGTCTCGGCGCCTCGCCGGTCAAGGTCTTCCGCGGCGTGACGCTGCCGCTGGCCATGCCCGGCATTCTGACCGGCGCGGTCTTTGCCTTCGCGACCTCGCTCGACGAGGTGGTGATCACGCTCTTCGTCGCGGGCCCCAACCAGACCACGCTCGCCCGTCAGATGTTCTCCTCGCTCCGCGAGAACATCAGCCCGGCGATCGCGGCCGCAGCCTTCATCATCATGATCGTGACCTTCGCCTTGCTGCTTGCCGTGAAGGGCGCCTCGCTCTTCCAGGCGCTGCGCAAGAGGCAGAAGGTTCAGCCGAGTGAGGCGTGAGGCCGGCATCAGGTCGCAAAAACCACCAGATCTGGTTGCGCTCGTTTGGTAGCTCCCGGCTCCCTTCTGCCAAGGGAATGGCGTGGAATCGATCGGATGCGCTTATTGAGGTTGAAAGGCGACGCGCCCGATAGCCGGAGCCATTTCCCGCTTGGGGCATGTCTGCTTCGGGCTTCGAATGGCTTGGGGCGTCGGCGCCTCGATCTCCGCTTCGCTGGCGGGCGTGATCATCGTCAACGCCGGTTACTCAACGGCCTTCGTCAGGCTCCCCGCCTGCGGCCTCGTCTTCTATCTCGTTGCCATGCCGGAGACCCGCGGCTATGAGCCGCCGACCGACCACCGCGCCATTCCGGCGCCGGCGATGACGGGCGAAAGAGCGGCGTAACCTTCATGACGGGCTGGGGGCTCAACGCGACGCAGTTCCTCGCGATCGCGATCTTCGTCGCGACCTATGTCGCGATCGCCATCGGCCGGATGCCGGGCCTGCGCGTCGACCGGGCCGGGGCGGCGCTGGTCGGGGCCGCGCTCATGGTCGGCTGCGGCGTGCTCTCGCTGGAGGACGCCTATCGCGCGATCGACCTCGACACCATCACGCTCCTGCTCGGCATGATGATCGTCGTCGCCAATCTGCGGTTATCGGGTTTCTTTCGCATGGTAGCCGGCTGGGCCGTCGGCAAGGCGTACCACCCGGCGCTGCTGCTCGCGGCCGTCGTGGTGACGACCGGCGTGCTCTCGGCGTTTCTCGTCAACGACGCGATCTGCCTGGTGATGACGCCCATCGTCATCACGCTGACCCGCGCGCTCGACCGCAACCCGGTGCCTTATCTCATCGCAGTCGCGCTCGCCTCGAACGTAGGCTCGACCGCGACGATCACCGGTAACCCCCAGAACATGATCATCGGCAATCTCTCGGGGATCTCCTACGGCGCCTTCACTGCGGCGTTGGCGCCGGTGGCAGCACTCGGACTAATCGTCACGATCCTGCTCGTGCTCCTCCTCAACCCGCGCGAGTACTTCACCCGCCAGAGGCTGCCGACGGTCTCGATCCCCGCGCATTTCCATAGTTGGTTGGCGCTCAAATCGGCGCTCATCTCCCTGGCAATGATCGTGCTGTTCTTCCTCGGCCAGCCGGTCGCCAAGGTCGCGATCTGCGCGGCGGCCTTGCTGCTGCTGACGCGGCGCATCGAGCCGCGCAAAGTCTATGGCGATATCGACGGGCAGCTCCTGCTGATGTTCGCAGGCCTCTTCGTCGTCGTGCGCGGGCTGGAGCACGCGGTGCTGACCAAGGAGGTCCTGGCCCAGGCCGCGCATTTCGACCTCGGCAATGTCGCGGCGCTTACCGGGGTCACCGCTGTCCTGTCCAACCTCGTCAGCAATGTCCCGGCCGTGCTGGTGCTGAAGCCCTTCGTCGAGCAGTTGCAGGATCCGCAGCGCGCCTGGCTCGTCGTGGCGATGGCCTCGACGCTCGCGGGTAATTTCACGCTCCTAGGCTCCGTCGCCAACCTCATCGTCGCCGAGCGCGCTGCCAAGGAGGGCATCTCGATCGATTTCTGGACCTATTTCAAGATCGGCGCGCCACTGACCATCGCCACGCTAGCGATCGGCCTCTACATGCTGTCCTGACTTCAGAAAGCAGTCGGGGCCGCTTKGGTCGCTTCGAGAAGCCGCAGATCTCCGACACGGACCGGGGCGCGCCAGGCCTATCAAAGGGTTTGCCGCAAAGGACGACGATATCAAGAAAGGCGAACTCTACCGGCCGACGATGATGCAGCTTCCCGCGAAGCCGCTGGGTAGCCAATGATGTAAGCGATTGCCATGAGGGCGCGCTCAGAGTGCGCGCACCACGTGGAGCGCGTCGCGGACTGGCATTCCGCCTTGCGCGCCGGCCGACAGGCAGGAGAGCGCGGCCGCCTTGCAGCCGAAACGAAGGGCATCGGCGAGGGGGGAGCCTTCGTGAAGGGCAACCGCAATCGCGCCGACGAAGGTGTCGCCGGCTCCCGTGGTGTCGACTGGCACGATGGCTGGCGTCGTTGCCGTGCAAACCTGTCCATCGGCCGTATAGGCGAAGGCGCCTCGCGCACCGGCCGTGACGATGCAGGTCGTGGCGGAGCGCGTCGCGAGCTGCGCGATGTCGTCGGCGGCAACGCCCAGGATCAGGGCGATGTCGCTGGCCTCATGCTCGTTCACGACGAGAATATCGCTCGCTTCCAGCAGAGCCGTGGCCTCGTCGCCTGTCATCGCGGGAGGAACCGGGGCGCAGTTCCAGATGACGCGGCCGCCGGCCTGGCGGGTGCGGCGCGCCACGTCGAGCGAGGCCGGGAAGGGCACTTCCATCTGCAGCACGAGAACGGTGCCGCTCCTGAGCATGGCGTCCGGCACATCCCCCGCGGACAACGCGCCATTGGCGCCGCTCGCGACGGTGATCGCATTCTCCGCCTGCGCATCGACCGAGATGAAGGCGCAGCCGGTCGGGGTGTCGCAGACACGGACCAGCTCCGTCGATACGCCGTTGCGACCGAGGTTTTCGGTCGAATCCCGCCCGAAGGCATCGGCACCGACGCAAGCCGCCATCACCAAGGTGCCGGGCGCCGAGAGGCGCGCCGCAGCCACCGCCTGATTGGCGCCCTTGCCACCGAAATGCTGCTCATGGGAGCGGGCGAGCACCGTCATGCCCGGTCCCGCAATGGTGGCGACCCTTGCCACCAGATCCACGTTGATGGAGCCAAAGACCAGGATCATCGGCGGGTTCGCTCAGCCTTCCGCGTCCATCGCGTGCAGCTTGTCGACGCGGCGGCGGAAGTCCTCGTCGGTGGAGAACTCTGCCGCCAGATAGGCGTCGATCAGGTCGCTCGCCAGCCACGGGCCGATGATCTTGGCACCGATGCACATGACGTTGACATCGTCATGCTCGACGCTCTGATGGGCCGAGTGAACGTCATGGCAGACGGCCGCGCGGATGCCCTTCATCTTGTTGGCCGCGATCGAGGCGCCGACGCCGGTGCCGCAGACCATGATGCCGCGGTCGGCCTCGCCGGACGTGACCTTGCGCGCCACCTCGCGTGCGATGTCGGGGAAGTCGACCGGCTGGTCATCGAAGGATCCGACATCGAGCACATCGTGCCCGAGCGTCCTGATATGGTCGATGACGTGCTTCTTGAGAGACCATCCGGCGTGGTCCGAGCCAATGACGAGGCGCATGGGTAGTATCCTTGTTTCGAAGTGGGAGCCGGCGGCCGCAAGTGCACACCGCCGGCCTGTCTGACGTCAGCCCCGCATGTTTTCGGGCAGTTCGGTGCCGTGGAACTTCTTGTAGATGGCGTTGAGCTTGCCGTTCTTGAGGTTCTCCTGAACCCAGGCATCGAGCTTTTCGAGCAGCTTCGGCTCACCCTTCTTCACGCCGATGGCGAGATCGAAATTGGTGATCGAGACCTTCGGCTCGAAGGCGCGGGCCGGCGCCTTGACGCCGATCTGGCTGACGATCGTCGCCGAGGTCGCGATGCAGTCGGCCTGCCCGGAGATCGCTGCCGTGACCATGGTCGCATCGTCGTCATAGCGCGCGAGCTTGAGGTCGCGTTCCTTCATGTTGGTGAGCGTGGTGTCCTGCGTGGTGCCGCGCGAGACGCCGATCGTCTTGCCCTTGAGATCGTCCCAGCTCTTGACCTGATCGGACTTCAGGCAGCCGACCACCGATTGCAGGGCGGCATAGGGCTTGGAGAAGTCGATCACCTTGGCGCGTTCGGGCGTCACCGACAGCGTCGAGATGATGATGTCGGCCTTGTTGGTCTGCACATTGGGAATGCGCGTCGCGCCGGTCGTCTGCACGAATTCGAGCTGCAGGCCCCAGTCCTTGGCGAGAAGCTCGGCGGTTTCGACATCCGAGCCCGTCGGCTTCATCGTGCCGTCCATCATGCCCGACGGCGGGATCGCCAGATCCGTCGCGATGCGGATCTTCTTCGCCTTCATGATGTCGTCGAACACATCGGCGCGTGCGCCGTGCCCGGACAGCGTTGCCAGCCCAGCCGCGAGCAGCATGGTGGCGATTGCATTGCGTTTCATCCCTGGATCTCCCTTGCCTTGGATTTTTTAAAAGCCCGTTCCGACGAACTGGGCGAGTTCCGGTGTCGCCGGGGCGGCAAGGATCGAGGCTGTTCCCGTCTCGTGAACCTTGCCGGCATGCATGAACACCACCTTGTCGGCGATGCCCCTGGCAAATCCCATCTCGTGCGTGACCATCACCATGGTCATGCCGTCCGCAGCGAGCGCTTCGATGACCTTCAGCACTTCCCCGGTCAGTTCGGGGTCGAGCGCCGAGGTCACTTCGTCGAACAGCATCACCTTCGGTTGCATGGCGAGCGAGCGCGCGATCGCCGCGCGCTGCTGCTGGCCGCCGGAAAGCTGTTCGGGATAGGCGTGGAGCTTTTCCGCCAGGCCGACCTGCGCCAGCACCGCCTGGGCGCGTTCGCGGGCCTCGGCCTTGGCCATCCGCTTCACCGAGACCGGCGCCAGCGCGATGTTCTGCTCGATCGTCAGATGGGGGAAGAGATTGTAGCTCTGGAAGACGATGCCGACATCCTGGCGCAGCGCGCGCAGATCGATGTCGGGGGCATCGACACGGTGGCCGCAGACATGGATCTCGCCACTGTCGATCGTCTCGAAGCGGTCGATGCAGCGCAGTGCGGTGCTCTTGCCGGAACCGGAACGGCCGATCAGGACGAGCACATCGCCGCGCGCCACCGAGAAATCGACGCCGTCCAGCACCTTCAGGCTGCCGAAGCTCTTGTGAACATCCCTGAGGGAAACGACCGGGCTGTCCT
>NZ_JBFTRC010000107.1:0-18902 GCF_056399325.1 Allobosea sp. 01N443 | reverse complement strand
CGCTACCCGCGCGGTGGCGCGTGGCTACCGCCAGGCCTTCGATGCCTACAATCTCGCTCTCGCCAAAAAGCCCTGACGCGCGAGAGCGGCAGGAGTGAAGGTGTGGGCAGGTGATTTCCTGCGTTCGGCAACCATCGGACATTCGATCAGTCACGACTTGATCGCATGTCCGAGTTCAATGCTGCGAGGCAAAGCATGAACTACGTCGTCGAAGCCCTGCGCAACAATCCCGAGCTCGCCATCTTCCTGACGATCGCTCTCGGCTTCCTGATCGGCAAGGCGAAGATCGGAGGCTTCAGCCTCGGCGTCGTCGTCGGCTGCCTGCTGGCGGGCGTCCTGGTCGGCCAGCTCGACGTCAAGGTGCCCCCGGCCGTGAAGACGGTCTTCTTCGACCTCTTCCTCTTCACGACCGGTTACAAGGTCGGCCCGCAGTTCTTTCGCGCCCTGAAGCGAGACGCGCTTCCACAAATGGCACTGACGGTGGTTCTGTGCGTCACATGCCTGCTCGTGGCGCTCGGCTTCGCGAGATTGCTGAACTTCGACATGGGCACGGCGGCCGGGCTTCTTGCCGGGGCGTTCTCCGAGTCGACCGTCATCGGAACGGCGGGCGAAGCGATCCAGCGGCTGAATCTTCCGCAGGCGGAGCGGACCGCGCTCATCAACAATATTCCCGTCGCCTACGCCGTCACCTACCTGGTCGGGACGGCGGCCCTGGTCTGGTTCCTGCCGAAGGTCGGGCCCAAGCTCATGGGTATCAACCTTCGCGAGATCGCGGCACAGCGCGCGGACAAGGCCGGTCCGGGCGCCGATGTGGAGGGCGTCACCTCCGCTGCCCGCTTGTTCGACGTTCGCGCCTATCGCGTCGAAAACCCGGTTCTGACCAACAAGACGATCACCGAGATCGAAGCGCTCATCAAGGAGACCCGTGCCTTCATCCTGCGCGTTCGCAGCGGTGTCGTGCTGTTCGGCCACGCTTCGGATCGCAGGATCCAGGCCGGCGACATTATTGCCATTATGGCGCGCCATGAGGTTCACGCCGCCCGCGGCGACCTGATCGGCCCCGAGGTGAGCGACCCCGAACTGCTCGACATTCCGCTCGAGGCGCTCAACGTCATCGTGACAGCCCGCAGCATCGACGAGAAATCGTTGGCGGAACTGGTCGAAGCGGAGTTCGCGCGGGGGGTCTTCCTGTCCAAGCTGACACGCTCGGGCATTGAGATGCCGATCGAGCCGACGACACGCGTCAATCGTGGTGACGTCATGTCGTTGGTCGGGCCGCTGCCGGAAGTCGAGCGGGCCGCGACCGAGCTCGGCTATCCCGACCGCCGCACTTCGGCCACCGACATGGTCTTCGTCGGCTTCGGGATCTTCCTGGGCGGCTTGTTCGGTCTGCTGACACTGGTCGTCTGGGGCGTGCCACTGACACTGACCGCCAGCGGCGGTGCGCTCTTCATGGGGCTCGTCTTCGGCTGGCTGCGCTCGGTCTACCCCTTCTACGGCCGCATTCCCGAGCCGGCGATCTGGATCTTCGATACGGTCGGGCTCTGCATGTTCATCGGCATCGTCGGGCTCGGCGCCGGCCCAAGTTTCGTCTCGGGCCTGAAGGCGACCGGCGTCAGCCTGATCCTGGTCGGCCTCGTCTCCGCGCTGCTGCCGCATACCATCGGCATTCTGTTCGGGCGCTACGTCCTTAAGATGGACCCGCTCATCGTGCTCGGCGCCTGCGCCGGGGCCGGCACCATCACGGCGGCGCTCAGGGCCATCCAGGATGAGGCCCAGAGCAGCATTCCGGCGCTGGGTTACACAGTGCCCTATGCCATCGGCAATATCCTGCTCACGGCCTGGGGGCCGATCCTGATCGGAATCATGTCGCGTTAGGGCAGCCGATCTGTTGCGGGTCCGTTTCCACGCTGTGGACATCCAGCCCCCTGGCGAAAGCTCAGGTCGCGCGTGCTTTCGGGTATTCGAGGAAAGAACCGTGGCAGTGCGCGGGTTGATCGCAGCAGAGATGGCGCTCTCCTTATCTCACAAGGAGCTTCGTCTGATGGGCGCTTCCTGAACAGAGCCGAACAATTCCGTTCATCCTGCGTTCCCTCTCGGAAGGCTTTAATCGCCGGGAGGAAAGAAGGAGAACCCCGATGCGTCGGTTCTTGATCACAGCCACTATCGTCTTGGGCGCGGCCGCAACCATGGCCGGCCTCGCGCCCGCAGCTCACGCCAGCGAAGCGATCGCGCCCTCGATTGCGCAGCAGCTCGACAAGCAACCGTTGGCGTTCGCCATGACCGAGGCGAAGCGGGAACGCTTGATGATCATCCAGGGCAACATGGATCGGCAGCGATATTACGGCCGCCGCGATGGCTATAGTCACGGCTACGGCTATGGTTATGGCCGTCGCCATGGTGGTCCGCCGCCCTGGGCGCCTGCACATGGCTACCGCCGGCACCATTATGAGCGCTGGTAGGCTCGCTCCCACGGGATAATCTTCCCGCTGAATAGGCGGAGGGCCGGCAGGCGGCTCTCCGGAATGGTCGAGGCTCCGGTCTCATAAGCTCGGAGCCTTGGTCATGGGAGCCACGCGTTAGGCTCGAGCAGGTCAGCCTTGTGCATCGTCGCGCGCGTGTCGCCGCCGACTTCGTGCGTGCCGCCAGAACGCGACAAGCGCAATCAGGGCGGTGACCAGCAGGAGTGAAACGCCCATCTGGATCAGTCCGAACTTGTGTGCGCCCGGAGGCACAAACCACCCGGCGACGACTGCGGCGACGTTCAGAACGGACTCAACGAAGCGGTCCAACATCTTGATCCCCTTTCCCAAAACCCGTTTCAGGAGCAAGTCGCTGAACGGTGGCGAACGAGAGGACTCTCATCCTCATTTGTCGGGGGTGCCCGCTCGCGGTGCAAGCAAATTCTAGAAGATCCTGCCCGCAGAATTCATTCTGGACGCAGTATTCAGCGGCATCGGGCTGCCTGAACATTTCCGAGCCACGTGCGAAACCGGGATGCGCCCGGACTACCCTTCAGTCAGCTGCTACAGCCGCGCAAATCAGGCCAGGTCTGGCGTGCGCCATCCCAGGGCTTTCTGGCCTCGGGCGGTGTTGCGGCGGCCAAGCTAACAGCTGATCGAGGCCTATGCCGGTGGTCCTTATCCACCGCCGGGAACCACCCCCCGGCAGGCCCAGGCGACCGCCGCAAATGAGCGCGGACCATCTGGTTGGCCGGCCTCATAGGCGGCCCTGACGGCTTCTCCGGCCTTTGCCCGGGACGCCGGATCGAGCCCCGCCACATATTTGCCGAGCGGCCCCTCCCCGGCGGCGAACGGGTCCCAGTAGTCAGCGAAATTCGCGTAATCCATCCTGATCATAAGCGAGGTCTGTTCGACGCTCTCGAGGCCCTGCGCCGTGAAGGTCTGCCGCATTTCGTCGGGCCTCATCATGGGCTGGAAGCAGTAATGAGCGCGCAGGCTTCGCGCCTGCTCGTCCTGCGCAGCGAGGGTGTCCAACATCATGCGCATCCCCGACATCCCGCCGAGATGATCCCAAACGGCGGCTGCGACAACGCCGCCCGGCCGCACGACGCGACGCATTTCGGCAACCGCCTTGTCGGCTGCCGGCACGAAGTGCAGGACGAGCAGCGACAGGGCCCGGTCGAATTCGTCGTCGGGGAAAGGGATGGCGCAGGCATCGCCCTCCTTGATCGTGATCCGCGGATCACTGTTCCGGCGCCGGGCCTCCGCGACGAAGATCGGTGAAAAGTCGATCGCCGCGACCTCGGCGATTTCCGCTGCCTGGGGCAGCGCGAAGGTCAGGCTGCCTGTGCCGCAGCCGACGTCGATGACGCGCTCGCCATGGGCGATACCGGCGAAATCAATGAACGGGCCGGCAAGCTGACGGCTCCAGCGGCCCATGAGCTGCTCATAACCGCTGGCGCTGCGGACGGTGAAGCTGGACGGCATGGTGGGGCTCTCCTTGCTCGCTGAAGAACCTCCCTACTGCGCAACCTGGGAAACGGCCGACATGAGCTCCTGGGGGTTCGGCGCCCCGAACATGTAACGCCCCCCTTCCGGAACTTCGGTGAAGCACCAGCGCACGATGCCTTGCCGGTCGAGCAGGAACTGGCCGACAAGCTGGCCAAGGCCTGTCGCCTTCATCTCCAGGTCGGCCTCGGTCAGTTCGTAACCGTCCTTGTTGTCGAGGAATTGCGACCCCGCCAGCGGGTCGAGCGGTCCTGGCGTCTCGCCGGAAATCTCGACCCGCATACCCAGCACGGCGGCCATCGAGACCTTGTGCGGCCACGCCGTCTCGTTCTCCGTGAATTCGAGATTTGGCAGGCCAAATGCCTGGTGGGAGGTTCGTTTAGGGTCGGAGGCGGCGATAAGATTGGGCATCGGATGATAACGGAAATAGAGCCGCGCGCGTTCAATCGGCGTGTTGACCACGGTCAGGCTCTCGACGCCCGCAGCACGGAGCGCCGGATCGAGCTGCGCCTGGGCGGCGATATGGCGCCGGCAGAAGGCACAGTGCAAGCCGCGGTACAGGCCGACCAGCACCGGCTTTTGACCGCGAAAGTCGTCGATCGCGATCTTTCCCTCGCGGGTGATGGCGTCGAGCACGACGTTCGGTGCCCTGTCGCCGGGTTGAAGAGGAACCATGTCGGCCTGCGCGAGCATATCCAACCTCCTCCGCGGTCAATCGAGGAAAGGCAGCACCACGAGCGCTTCCGGGTCGAGCCCGTGCCGGGCGCAGACATCTTGCGCCAGCGAAAAGTAACGGTCGGCTTCCGCCAGATCGTCACGGTCGAGATTGAGTGTTGCGAGACCATCATAACATGGAAAGAGCAGCTGCGGCTCGCCCGTTTCGCKGGCAACGTCGAGCGCTTCGTTGTAGAAGCTGGCCGCGATGTCTGGTTGCCCCTGGCATTGGTGAATCTGCCCGAGCACGATCAGGGGCACAGGCAGGTGCTCGCGCTGGTCGAGCGCACGGTCGATCTCCACCGCCTTCTCCGCCGCCGGAACGCCCTCTGTCGGGCAGCGGTCCGTGAATGTGCAGCAGGCGACCGCCAGATTGGTGAGGAGGCGTGCCTGGAAACCCAGATCGCCGATACGCCGCGATATCTCGAGGCCGCGCCGACACACCTCCATCGCCTGCACGGGATTGATCGTTGTATAGAGCACGCCGAGATTGGTGTAGCCGCGGCAGGCGGCGCCAGGCAGGTCGGCAGCTTCAGCCACCTCTATGCTTCGCTCCACCTCGCGCACTGCTTCGCGGTTCCGCCCGAGCCGGGCCAGCGCGACGCCCTTGGTGTTGAGCGCTTCCGCAGTCACGAGCGCTGCCTCGCGCCCGATCCCGGAGGCCTCGTCCCGGGTCAGCGTGCACGCGCATGCGAGCGCAGCGTCGGCCCATTCTGCTGCACGCGCGTGGTCGCCGGTCCGGAACGCCAGGCGGCCGCGTTCCTGCCAGAGATGCGCCTGCTCGATCGGTGCGTCAGCTCCGTCGAGAAGTGTCGCGGCCTCGGCGTAGCAGGCTTCGGCCTTGTCGCGCTTGCCGACATCCCAGAGCAGGCGGCCGATCTTGCGAAGAACCCGGGCCGAGGCGACGCGGTCGCCGTTCTCGCGATAGACCCGCAGCACCATCCCATAGTGCTCATGCGCCAGCGCACGGCGGCCGGTCGGGCCACAGAGATCGGCAATCCGCTCGCCGACCTGCAACCTGACCCCTGTCGGTTCGGCCGTCGCCAGCGCCGCGAGCGCCTGCTCGTAGAAGCGAAGGGCGTCATCATTGGCATAGATCATGCGGGCGCGATCACCGGCCTCGCGCAGGTATTGCGCGCCCTTTTCCCGCTCTGCGCTCAGCCCGAAATGATGACCGAGCACGGTCAGATCTTCGAGCCTTTCGGGACTTTCGCCGCACAGGCCTTCGAAGGCGGTGGCGATCTGCCCGTGCAGTTCGGTCCGTCGTAGCAGCAGCAGATTCTGGTAGATCACATCGTGCAGCAATGTCTGCGTGAAGCGGTAGCACTGCGACGAGATTGCGCCTGTCCCGGCCTTCTGGATGATTTCCGCGTCGCCAAGCAGTTCGAGCCCGGCTTCGAGCCTGGCGGGGTCGGCGGTCACCGCTGCAAGCAGCGTCGCATCGAAGCGAGGGCCAATGACCGCGGCTTCCTGCGCGAGACGCCGCGCCTCCTGCGGCAGCCGGTCRAAGCGGGCGAGCAACATCGCCTGGATCGTGTCCGGGATGCTGACTGCCGCTTCGCCCGCCACGATCTGCCAGTGCTGGCCGTCGCGCTTCAGCACGTCGAGCTCGATCAGGCTGCGCACGATCTCCTCGAGGAACAGGGGGTTGCCGCCGGCGCGCTCGAGGATCCTCTCAGGCAGCGCCCCGATGGAACTCAGCCAGCCCTCTCCGAACAGGGCCGCGAGCAGGCGGCGTCCGTCGCTGTCTCCAAGCTGCGTCAGCCTGAGCGCGGTATGGCTGAAGCGGCTTGAGTCCAGCGGGTCGTTTTGCTGCGTGGGGCGATGAGTGACCACCAGCATCAGCCGCGATCGGTCCAGCCTGTCCATCACGAAACGCAGCGCTTCCAGCGATACCGTGTCAGCCCAGTGCAGATCTTCGACGACGATCAGCAGCGGCGATAGCGCCAGGCGCCGCTCGATGATCGTGCAGACAGCATGGAGGATTTGCCGCCGCAATTGCTCGGGCTCGACATGCTGCAAACTTGCCTTGGGGTCGCCCAGGCCGAGCACATGGTAGAGCAGCGGCATCAATCGCTCCGCCTCTTCGCCCGCCATGCCAAGGTTGGCCAGCAAGGCTGCGAGCTTCAAGCGCATCTCGTCGGGAGCATCGTTCTGCATCACCCCGGCAGCGCTGCGCACGACTGCGCCGATGGCGCCGAAGGACTGTTCGCCAAGCGGCGAGCAGGCGGCCTGCCGTACGGCAACGTCGCGAAAGCGCTCCTCGCAGCCGAGGCGGCCGACGAACTCGTTCACCAGCCGAGATTTCCCGATGCCGGCCTCACCGACAAGGCGCAGAAGCTGCGCCTGGCCAGCACAGGCCTGGTCGAGACTCGCCAGCATGCGCTGGAGCTCCGCATCGCGGCCGATCAGCGGTGCGCTGAGGCCGAGTGCATCGAGCCCACGCGCTGCACGGGGTGATGCGAGCGGTCCACCCAGCCGATGCACCAGCACGCTGCCGGACCTGCCGCGAAGGGCGACCTCACCGAGCGAGGTATAGGAGAAGGCATGCCGGGTCAGCCTATAGGTCAGCGGCCCCACCAGGACCTCGCCCGGGGCGGCCAGCGATTGCAGTCTCTGCGCTGTATTCACCGTGTCGCCGGTCACCGAATAGGATTTCGCAGTACCGACGCCGAGACCTCCAGCAACAACCGGCCCGGTGTTTATGCCGAGATGGAGCACCATTTCAGCGCGCCCGGCGGCGGAGCTTTCGCCGAGCCGCGCCGTGCGGGCGATCATGTCGAGCGCAGCGCGGAGCGCGCGTTCGGGATCATCCTCATGCGCGACAGGTGCGCCGAACAGTGCGAGCAGCGCATCGCCGATGAACTTGTCGACAAAGCCACCGAAGCTCTGCACGGCCGCGGTCAGTTCCGTGAACAACGCGGTCTGCAAGGTCTGGACGACCTCGGGGTCGAGCCGCTCGCTGAGCGCGGTGAAGCCGCTGAGGTCGGCGAACAGGACCGTCACCGTCCTGCGATCCGCATCGGAGACCGGCGGCGCGGTTGTATGGTCCCTTTCAACGTCCGGAAGCGGTGCTGGCATCCGGGAATCCAGCGCAGCGATTGCTCTCGACGCGGACGCTGTCTGAGGAGTGGCCCTCGCGGTGGTGCGGGCGCCGCATTGCGGGCAAAAGGCGAAATCCGGCGCACAGAGAAAGCTGCAACTCGAACACGGCACGGGCTGGCGCACGCCGCATTTCGGGCAGAAGGCAAAGCCGCTTTCGATCTGGAAACCGCAGCCCGAGCAGTCCATCGACCAAGACCTCGCGGGGCCGTAAAAGCCTGCTCTCGCTTCACGCTTTGCCGCACGGCCTTCATGAGGTTGAACCCATAACGGCCAGGCTGCAAGCGACGGCGCGATAACGGAATCAGTCGGCCGTTCCTACCAGGCGAGTTGGCCGGTCGGGCTCTCGGCGGCAGCCGATCGCGTCGGCGCGTCCTGCGCCATGAGCGATTTGCCGTCGGGCCGAGAACGTTCCTGCGTGCGCGGTCGTCCCCTGCCCTCAGAACCTCATTCCAAGCCTGGCGTTGAAGCTATGGTCGGTGGCGCCCCGCGCGAGCTGGCCATCATAGGCGATGCTGAGCTCGGCCGCCGGCGTGAGCTTCATGCCGATGCCCGCGCCGACCACCAGCGCATCGCGGGCGATCGGAACGCCCGCGATCGAGAACGGGGCGCCGCCGGCGAAGGCCTGGAGCGAGAGTGGCGTCAGGTCGCCGCCAGCATGGCGCCAGCCGAGCGTGCCGTTGAGCTGCACCGTGCTGCTGCCGAGTTCGACGCTGGTCTGCGCACGCAGGCCGAGCGTGGCGAAGGTCACGGCGGTGGTCTGCGGGCCCGCGGACAAAGCGGCGATGCCGCCCGTCTCACGAAAGCCATCACTGCGAAGGTTGACATAGGCCAGATTGGCGAACGGCTCGAACACGCCCGGCCCGAAGTCGAGACGATAGGCGATCTCGCCAAAGGCCTGCAGGGAGTGGGCGCCGTAGCCCGACAGAAGCTGCTCGCCGCTGCCAGGGAAGGAGACCGAACGCCGCATCGAGAGATCGTGCCAGGTAAAGTTCGCCGCGCCGGTCAGGCGGAGACGATCGAAGCGGGCCCCGCCATAGAGGCCGATCGTGTAGTTGTCCGCGTCCGCCTGCGACCTGCGGCGCGCCACCTCGAAATGCGAGCGCGAATATCCCGCCATGATGCCGGCCCGACTATCCGCCGTGGCAGCGAGGTCGAGGCCGGCGACGAGGCCGTTGGTCGAGCGCGTGAGCGAGGCGGCATTGCCGTCCCCTTGTGTCTGCCCCCAGGAGCCGAAGCCGCGCGCCCATAGCGCCAGGCTTTCCGCCGGGGCCGTCGAGATCGCCCCGTTGCCCGAAGCATAGGCCAGCGTCGCGATATGCGGCGCGCCGATTCCGTCGAAGGCCGCGCGGATCCGGTCGGAAACCGCACTGCGCACGATCTGGCTGCCTTCGATCAGCACGGTCTTGGCCGAGGCGTGAATCTCGCCGGACAGGCTGTCGAATGCGCGTCGGCCTTCATCCTCGTCGCGCAACTGCGTGAAGCGCTGCCAGAGCGGATTGGCCTCGTCGAGGCTCTCCAGGCCGAGGCTGGTCTGGGTCTGGTTGCGGGTCTGTGCGAGAGCGGAGAAAGGCAGGTCGTTGCGCAGCAAGGTCAAGGTGACGCTGGTCGCGTCATAGCCCAGCGTCGGATCGAGGAAGAGATAGCGCGAGCTGACATCGTCGAAACGGCCCTGCACGCCCCGATCGGCGGTCAGGATCGTATAACGCTGGTTCGCTCGATAATTGCCGTCCTCACCGAGATGCACCACCGAGCCGCCGCCGAGCCGTGCCGCACCACCGGCACGGATCAGGTCGCTCGACATGCCGCTGGCATCGACCTCGACCTCATAGCTCGCGCCCGGCTCGAACGCGATGTCGCCGGTAACCGTCAGCGTGCCGATCGAGTTGCCGGGCGCGATCGTCGCGCCGGAGCGGATCGTCGTTGCGCCGACGGAACCGCTGCCCTGAAGTCTGGCGCCAGCGAGCACGTCGATCTCGCCGCCAAGGGAACCATTGACCACGAGCATGCCCGCCGACACCGTGGTCGTGCCGGAATAGCCCGCGCTATCGCCGCGCAATTCGAGCCCCCCGCGGCCGGTCTTGTCGAACCGTCCCGTCCCGGAGAACACGCTAGCGATGCTGGCGTCTCTGCGCTGATCGAACACGACCGTGCCGTTATTGGCGATGTCGCCGGAGATCGAGGCTGCGTCGCCGACGAGCCTGCCCGCCGCGACGACGGTGCGGCGATAGAAGTTGGTGCCGGTCAGCGTCAGCGTTCCCGCCCCGGTCTTGATCAGATCGCCGAAGCCATAGACCCCACCCGTCAGCGTCGCGTCGCGGCCATTGGTATCGACGGTGCCGTTGCCCAGCAGCAGCACGGTGCGGCTGGTGTCGAACGCGGTGCCGAAGCGCAGCGCGCCGCCGAAGAAGCTGATCGCCGTGCCCCGGGCGCCGAGATTGCCGTCGGACGCGACCTCGAGCACACCAGCCCTGATCACCGTGCCGCCGGAATAGCTGTTATTGCCGGTCAGGATCGTCGTGCCGCTGCCGGACTGGACGACGCTGCCGCTGCCCGAGATGGCGCCGGCGAAGACGTAGTCGTTCGTGCGGTTGAAGCTCAGAAGGGCGTTGTTGACGACATCGCCGGCGAGTTCGCCGGAGGTCCCGCCATTGCCGATCTGCAGCATGCCGGCCGCAATCGTCGTGCCGCCGCCATGGCTGGCGCTTCCTGTCAGTGCGAGCGTGCCCCAGCCGTCCTTCACCAGGCTGCCAGTGCCGCTGACTGCCCCACCGAGGGCCAAGGTTGTGCCCGCGATGGTCTCGATCGTGCCCGAGCCGGTGAGCGTGACCGCGCGGCTGCTGGTGATGTCGGCGAGCGTCGCCAGCCGGCCTCCCCCGCTCAATGCAAGGCTGGAGGATGCATTGCCGAGATTGGCGTCGGCGATGATGGCCAAAGTGCCGCCGCGGATCGCCGTGCCCCCGGAATAGCTGCTCGTCCCCGTCAGCAACAGCGTGCCCGCACCTGCCTTCGCGACCCGTCCGGCGCCGGTGATGCTGCCGGCGAAGGCACTGTCCTCGGCCTGGTCGACGGTCAGCGTAGCCGTGCCGAGCGCAATCTCGCCGCCTGTGCCGGCGAGTTGGCTCATCGCCAGATGATAGCTGTTGAGATCGAGCCTGCCGCCGGTCAGGACGTAGCCGGTCATCCCTGGCAGGGCTCCGGCGCTCTCTGCGATCAGCGTTCCGGCCGTGATGAGCGTGCCGCCGGACCAGCTGTTGCTGCCTGAAAGCGCGAGCGTACCGGTGCCCCATTTGATCAGCCCGCCCGCGCCGCCGAGCCCCCCGGTGAGCCGCAGCGTCGTGCCAGTATCGGTGTCGATGGCGCCGGTGTCGCGCAAGGCGATGCTGCGGCCGGAGGTGAAACTCGCGGTCGTATGGAGCGCGCCATTGTCGAAGGTGAGGCCGCCCGCACCGCCAAGATTGCCGTCATCGGCGATCTGAAGCGTGCCGCCCCCGATCTCCGTGCCGCCGGTATAGGTATTGGCTCCAGACAGGATCAGCGTGCCGTCGCCGGTCTTGGCGAGACCGTCAGAGCCAGTAATCGTCAGGGCGACCGTTGCGGTCTCGCCGTCGAGGACGCGGATCTCCGGCGTCGTGATGACGAAGCTGCCGTTATTGTAGCCGCGCAGGTTCAGGCTGCCTCCGGCCCCGTCGACCAGCGTGTAGCTGCCGCCCGCGAATTGCAGCCCGACGAGGTTCTGCTGGCCGTCAACGGTAACGGTGCCGCCCGGACCGCGGAAGACACCGTAGCCGCTCCCCCATTGCGTCGGAGTGGCGCCGGCATAGTCGAACCAGTTCTGGCTTCCGGCATTCCAGGAGCCGGATGCGCCGCCCGCCGATGTCGTGCCCCAGAGTTGCAGGATGTTGAGGCCGTTCTGCTGGACGAGCAGGTCGACCTTGCCCGCCTGCGAGATGTCGATTCTGTAGTCATAGGCGAACGGGCTGGTCGCCGGCGTGCTCCCGATGCCGAGGCCGCCGCCGGAGAGGGCACCGGTATAGGTGAAGACACGATGGAAGCCGATCATGGGCTGAGAACCGGCGCCGATGTTCAGTATCCCGCCATTGAGGGCGAGGTTTCCATTGACCTGTGTCGTGGCGGAGTCGATCGGGGGGGCGTCGGCGCTGCGCAGTTGGTAATCGTAGTTGCTGCCGGCGTTGAGTGTCAGCGTGCCGTTGACGATGAGCGGGGCGGCATCCGATGGCCTGATGGTGCCGCCTGCATTCCCCGTGAGGTTGCCGTTGACGGTCAGCGAGGTCGGGCCGGAGGGCGCCAGGGTGCCGCCATTGCCGATCGTGATCGCACCCAGGCTGCCCTCGCCTTCGACACGGCCGCCAGCATTGAGCGCGATGGCGCCGCCGAGACGCGCCGAGCCCGCCATCCTGAGCGTGCTGCTCGCCACCGTCACAGCGCCCGAGAAACCCGAACTGTCGCCCGTCATGATCGTCGTGCCCGAGAGCAGCCGGATCGTCCCCGCGCCCGCGCTGGCGCTGGAGAGCGCCGCATCGAAGCGATAATCCGACGCCGTGTGGTTGAAGACGAGCGCACCGGCTGTCGAGATTTGCACGCCACCGGTTTTCAGGAATCCGGGAGCGGCTGCCGGAGCCCCGGCACCAGCACCGATGTTCAAGGAGCTGGGGCCGTAATCCTTCAAGGCGATGACATATTTGCCGGTATCGATCAGCCCGCCATCCGAGACCGTCGCGGTTGCGGCTGCGCCGCCGAGCCCCGACAGGGTGAAGGCCTCGACGCCATGATAGAGGGCATCCGAATTGACCGTGGTCAGCACGGAACCGGCACCTGTGACGACGAGGCTGCCGGCGACCGCCACCGTGTCGCTCTGGACCCGACCACCATCGGAGATGAGCAGCGAACTCGTGCTGCCGACGCCAAGTTCGGCGCGCTCGAGGTAGCCGGGGCCGCGATGCACGGTCCAGCGCGAGCCTGCACCCGTGACGACGGCATCGGAGCCGGGCGCGCCGGGCTTGCCGCCGATGATCGTCTCGCCATAGCTGTCGAGGCTCCCGCCATTGGCGATCGTCATATGACCTGAGCCGTCGATCCCGAGGTACAGCGCCGAATAATTGCTCCAGTGCGACCCTGGCCCGGAAATGAGGACCGTGCCGCGAGAGCCGGCCTCCTTGCCGATGATCGTGGCGATCCCGAGCTGGGGCTGGAAGAGCGTGAACAGGCTGGTCAGGGTACCGCCATTCGTGATGGTCAGCGACGCATCCCCCCTGTCGCCCACGACCATGGGGACCGCATTGTTCCATTTGGCCGCGGAACCGGAGATCGTGACGGCAGCATGGGAGCCCGCATCAGGCGCGATGACCGCCGTCGTGCTGGAGAATTCCGCCGCACCGGACAGGACGAGCCCGCCATTCCTGACGCTGATCGTGCTGAAGCTCGCCGCGCCCGTCACGGTCCAGGTGCCCGGGCCGTCCTTCGCAAAGGTGCCGAAGGCCTGGCTGGCATTGCCCAATGCGCCGAAGTCGAAACCGGCATTCTGCCAGCCTCCGAGGACGAGCGTGTTTGGATTGCTGTCGTCGCGGGTCAGGACGACAGTGCCGAGGATGCGATAGCCCGCCTGCAATTCCAGCGTATTGCCGCCGCCGCTCAGATTGATGGCATCGGCACGCGACCCGTCGGGATTGAGCCCGCCTTCGATCTGCCCGGCCGTGACGATCCGAACGCCGCCGCCGCCCGACACAGCACGCCCGCCGCGCCCGTTCTGGCCCGCAGTGCCATCATGGCCGGGATCGATATTGTACGACCCRTATCCTGCCGCGCCGGCCGCCCCTCCAGCGCCGCCCTTGCCGCCGGCAACGAGTCCTCCGGCCTGAACCTCCAGGCTTCCGCCGGCGGCGAGGACGAGACCGTCACCGCCATTGCCGGCGCTGCCGCCATGGCCTCCGTCGCCGCCGTTCTTGCCCCCGCCCCCCGTTCCGCCGATGCCCCCGGCACCGCCGTCACCGCCGCGAATGACCGACTGGTTCTGGACGATGATCGGGCCGGAGCCGGAGGCATAGAGCCCGGCTGCGCCATCGCCGCCATTGCCGCCGCTGCCGCCATAATACCCGTCCCCGCCATCGTCTCCCCAGAGGAAACAGGGCAGGCCCGGAGGGCAGTTCTGGCCGAGCACACCTCCCGCGCCGTCCCCGCCCGTACCGCCGGCACCGCCTGCGCCGCCATTGCCGCCCGAAATCACCGACCTGACGAGGACTTCTCCGGACTGCAGCAGCACCAGCCCGACCCCGCCGCCGCCGCCACCGCCGCCACCGCCGCCCGCACCGCCATAGCCTGCCCCTGGGATCGGTCCAACCAGGCCGACGGCACCGGTGCCGGCCTTGCCGCCTCTCGCGCCCGCGCCACCGCTGCCACCGAGAATCGGCGCGGTGACGAAACTCGCGCTCGGATCACTCAGGATCGCGCCGGTACCACCGCCGCCACCGCCGCCGCCGCTGCCGCTGTCATGCCCCCAGATGCCACCGAAGGGCTGGCCGTCGCTGCCGTCTCCGCCAACCGCGCCTGCCTCACCGGCACCGCCCGTGATCGCTTGGCCGCCCGGTAGCGGGCCGGAACCACTCCTGCCGTCGAAGCCGATGGCACCGGCACCGCCGCCATCGCCGCCGCCTTTGGCATGCGCGCCGCTACCCCCGGCTCCGCCCAGGCCGCCGTTGGCAGTACCGCTGCGCTTGTCGCCGTGCCGGCCGCCGCCGCCGCCGCCTCCCCCGCCCGCGAACAATCCCGAGCCGGCGCCCGCTCCGCCAGCGACAGGCTTGCTGACGCCATGGCGGCCGCCCGCGCCGCCGCCGCCCAGCGACTGGGCTGCGGCCGGAGATGCGCCGATCAGGATGGCGCCGAGCATGACGCCCCCGGCCAGGGCTCCGGCGATGGCCGTGGACGAGCGCAGCGCAGCCCGCTTCTGCGACAATGCCGCGCCGTGATATCCGCGCAAGCTTGCAATCGGCGTCCGGTCAGGACGCCGGCTGATTTCAAAGGCCAGGCTCGGCCGCGCCGCCGTCATGCCCCTGCCGTCCGCAACGCTCAGCGCCCTTCTGCCGCGGGCACGAGTTCGGCAGCGAGATCCCGGACCGCCTGCCGTATCCCTCCGAACATGGCGAAGTCGACGCGGCTGGCGACGACGAAGATGCCGAGCTTGCGGTTGGGCGAGAGCACGACATAGCTCATGAAGCCGCCGATGCCGCCGCTCTTGCCGAGCAGCAGCGGCACGCGTTCGCGCGCCGGGCTGACGATCCAGCCCAATCCCATCCCGTCGGAATCCGTGGCCTCGACGCCAACGAGGCGCGCAAGTCCGTCATGGGGCCGCCAGAGCGCATGCGCGAGTGTCCGCGCCGGGCGCCCGGCCGCGTCATCGGCCAGATGCCAGCGCATCCATTTCACCATGTCCTCGGCGGTGGTGTAGATGCCGGCGCTGGCCTGCATCACCTCACTTGCCTCCCAGTTCGGATCGGGCTTGCCGAACGGATCGAGCCCGGTCATCAGTCGGGGCTTCTGAGCCTCCGAGAGACGCAAGCCCGTGTCCGCCATGGCGAGCGKCGCGGTGATGCGCTCGCGCACCAGTTCGGCAAACGGCTTGCCACCGGCCCTGCCGAGCGCGTCGCCGAGCAGGCCGAAGCCGAAATTGGAGTACATCGCGGTGGTGCCGGGGCGGTAGGCCGGGCGATGACCCGAGATCCAGTCCCAGTAATAGGATGCCTTGAAGGTCGCGAACGGGTTCTTCTCTTCCGCCGGCGTCGCTGGATCGGCCATTTCGCGCGGCAGTCCAGCCGAATGCGTTGCGAGGTCGAGCAACGTGATCGGCCGGTCGGCGAAATCCAGCGGAGCCTTGCCGGGCGGGGCATAGCGACTGAGCGGAGCGTCGAGGGCGAGCTGCCCGGTTGCGGCCATCGCGGCAAGCACATCGGCCGCGAAGACCTTTGAAACCGAACCGACGCGGACGATCGATCGGCGGTCGGGCTCCTTGCCGCTGCCCGGCGCGGCTTCGCCATAGCCCGCGATGACGCTGTCCTCGCCCCTGACGACGGCGAGGATCAGCCCCGGAGCGCGCGCGTTCAGGAACATCGCGACGCCGGCCATCGATGCCGCATCCTGCAGGGCCAGATCTTCGGCAGCGGCTTGGCGCTGGCAGCCTGCGGACAGCACGACGGCCAACAAAGAGACGACGGCTAACCTTGCCGCCTTGCGTCCCGGGATGCGTCTGGAGGTTGGAGCGGTGACGGTGCGGCGGAGCGGCATGGGCAAAGCGTGAATCGGTTGATCGGTTCGCCTATCGGGTTGGCGTGCCGGGCGGGAGGCAAGCTCAATTCGACCAACCGACATGCCGGTTCGATGAATGCCCTTGCCGATAGGTTTCATCGTGAGAAATCGGTAAAGCGGCAGGAGGTTACGTTACGCGAAGCGGCCGGCGCTCAAATCCCGAGTCGCTGCCGCAATTCCTGCCGGTAGGGGCGCGACACGGGCCAGGCGTCCGCGAGCTGGCCGAGCGCAATCTTCCAGCCATTTCCGTCGCGCCGGTCGAGCCCGCTGACATGATGCAGATTGACGATCGCGGTGCGGTGCACGCGCAGGAAGGAGGCCGAAGGCAGCAGCCCGGTCCAGAGGGCGAGCGGGCGCAGGTCGAGGACCGTCGAGCCGTCCTTCAGCCAGACCTTGGCATAGTCGCGCGCCGAGCGGACGCCGAGAATGGCATGGGGCTCCACGCCGATGATCTGCCCCTGCCGGCGCAGATGGATCAACGGTGCGAACGCCTTCGCCGGGCCGTCCAGCGCCTGCGCGCTGCGGTGCGATCCGTAACGCGCCAGCGCGATAAGCTCCGCGCATTGAAACAGCGCCCTGATATCCGCCTGCTGCCAGCGCCGGGCTGCGGTGGTCGCGTCGAAACCGATACAGGCACGCAGCTGCCCATCATGGAAGACCGGGACGCTAAGCACGCTCTGGTCGCCCTGGCGCAGCATCTCGACCTGGAGCTGGCGGGCCGGACGCGGCAAGCCGGCAACCCGATTGATCATCACGGCCTTGCCCGAGACCAGGAACTGCTGCAGCCAGGCAATCATCGTCACCGGCGTGTTCTGCAGGTCCTCGACGAAGGAGCGAACGMCCTGCCTGCTCCATTCATGGGTGTTCCGGAAGCGGAGCAGCGCGGCGTCATATTCGAACATCCAGGCCCGGTCGGCACCGGCAAGCGCGCCGATCTCGGCCAGCGCAGCCGTGATCGCGACATCGGCCGGCTCCTGAATCAGCCGCTTGGCCGTGCGATGGGGCCAGTCGGGCCCTGGTCCATCGCCGCAGTCGGACAGCGAACGGGCCTCGTAGACGGCGTCAGGCGGCTCGCCTGCCGGGGTGCCTGCCTCCGCCTGCGCAACGACCTGCCAGCTGCCTGTGCCACGCACGGCGATTCCTCCTGCTGCATCCGCACATTTGGCGGCGGCCACTGTGCAGGTGCAACCGAAATATTGGCCGTGACGCAACCAGTCCGAACGATGGCAGGGGGCCGCGCCTGCTCGCTCAGCGTGATTGCAGCGTCGGGTCGAGCCTGTCGCGGACCCAGTCGCCGATGATCGAAATCGACATGGTCGTCAGGAAGATCGCCATGCCGGGCAGGATCGCGATCCACCATGCGGTGGTCAGGTAGGCGCGCCCTGCCCCCAGCATCTGGCCAAGGCTGGTCAGAGGCGGGCGGATGCCGAGGCCAAGGAAACTGAGCGAGGTTTCGAGCAGGATCACCTGCGGAAAGTTGAGCGTGAACTGAACGATCAGCACGCTCAGGATGTTGGGGAGGATATGCCGGAGATAGACATGGCGCGCCGGCGCGCCGAGCGCGACCACGGCCGTCGCATAGCCTTGCGTGTTTGCGGCGATGACGACGCCCCGCGTCAGCCGCGCAAAGACCTCCCAGCCGTAGAACCCCATGATGGCGATGAAGAGCAGGAAGCCACCCCCGAACATGGCGATCAGCGCGAGCGCGATCATCATGAAGGGCAGCGACGCCTGGACGTCGGCCAGCATCATGATCGCTTCCTCGACGAAGCCGCGGAAATGCGCCGCGATGAACCCGAGCGCCGTGCCGATCAGGGCGCCGATCAAGGTGCCGCCGAGTGCGACAAGCACGCTGAAGCGGATGGCGTAGATCAGGCGGCTCAGGACATCGCGGCCGAGTTCGTCGGTGCCGAGCAGATGATCCGTCGTCCCACCGAGGAAGACCGGCGGCCTGAGGCGCTTGAGCAGCGCTTGCGCGCGGTAGTCATAGGGCGCCAGCCAGTCCGCGAAGAGAAAGACGACAACGATCAGCGCCAGCAGGACGAGGGCAACGACGACGAGGACGGGATAGCGCGCTTCCGCACGCACCGGAGTGTCGTCAGCCCGACGGAAGGACCATGGCATCGCCATCTCAGTTCTCCGAACGTGCAGCGCGCATGCGCGGATCGATCAGGGTGTAGATCGCGTCGACCGCGAGATTGGCGAGGATCATGGTGACCGAGACCATGATCAGGATCGCCTGGACCAGCGCGAAATCGCGCGACGTGACCGCGTTGACGAGAAGCCGACCGACGCCAGGGACCGCAAACACCGTCTCGACGATGATCGAGCCCGCGACGAGATCGCCGAGCTTGAGCCCGATGATGGTGACGATCGGGATCGCGGCGTTGGGCAGGGCATGCCAGAGCACGCGGCGCATGCTCGGCACGCCCTTGGCGCGGGCCGCTACGACATATTGCTTGTTCAGGACCTCAAGCATCGCCGAGCGGGTGAAACGCGCGAATGTACCCGCAAAATGCGTGCCCAGCGTCACAGCAGGCAGGATCAGGTGCAGGGCCGTCGCGTCGCCCGAACTCGGCAGCAGCCGCCAGTGCAGCGAGAACAGCAGGATCAGCAGGATGCCGAGGAAGAAATTCGGCAGGCTGAAGCCGAGCACGGCGAAGCTCATCACCAGCCGGTCCACCGGCCGATTGCGGTTCAGCGCCGCGACGATGCCGAAGCCGACACCAAGAATGAGGCCAAGCACGAAGGCCGTCAGTCCAAGCCGCAGCGTATGGGGGAGCGCACCTGCGACTGCGA